>CANGVB010000166.1 GCA_947456995.1 Bryobacteraceae bacterium
CGAGAACTTTGCCAACACCTTTCGCGTCAAAGATGGCTATCTGACTGTGGCCTACGACGGCTATGATTCGTTTGCGAATCAGTTTGGGCATCTCTTCTACAAAGACAAATTTTCGTATTACGTCATTGCCGTCGAATATCGATTCATTGGGGATCAGGCCAAAGACGGCCCTGGCTGGGCCACCCGCAATAGCGGAATCATGGTTCACGGCCAGCCAGTCGAGACCATGCAGAAAGATCAGGACTTCCCGATTTCAATCGAGATGCAGTTGCTGGGTGGCTTGGGTAAAGGGCCGCGCACCACTGCCAACCTGTGCACCCCCGGTACGAATGTAGAAAGGGACGGCAAGCTCTTCACCCCACATTGCCTGAATTCAACATCAAAAACCTACGACGGCGAGCAGTGGGTGAGGGTGGAAGTGGTAGTGAAGGGCGGGGAAAGCATCGATCACCAGGTGGAGGGCGTTTCTGTCTTGAAGTACGAGCGGCCACAAGTAGGTGGGGGTAATGTCTCAAAACACGATCCGGCGGTGAAGGTGGACGGGAAGCTTCTCGAAGAAGGCTCGATCTCGCTGCAGAGCGAGAGCCATCCAGTGCAATTCCGCAAAGTGGAGTTGTTGAATCTGGTGGGCTGTATGGACAAGAAGTCGAAGAAGTATCGGGATTACTTCGTGAAGAACAACGAAAAAGCTTGCCGCTAAAAAGAAAACTCGCGAGCCCGAAGGCTCGCGAGTAATCGGTTTGGCTTTGAGAAGCGCTTATGCCTTGCGGCGGCGCAGAAGGCCCAGGCCGAGCAGGGCGGAGCCGAGCATGGCGTAGGTGGAGGGCTCAGGAACGGTGGAAGCATCAGCCGAGTAAGAGGTCTCGAGAACACCCTGAGCGTTAGAGCTGATCGTATTCTGGAAGCTGAATGCGATAGTACCGCGTTCGGTGTTTGCACCCTTAGTGAAGGTGCCAAGCAGAGTAGCGCTTGCTGAATTGCTAGGACCAAAAGGATTGCTCACCAAGGTGCTGCCAAGGAACCCATCGGACGTGAATGAGTAGCCGATGTTAGCGGCAGAAGTACCAAAGTTGAAGGTGACGCCAGAGACAACGTTCGCTGCAGTGATGGCGAAGGAGCCAGGTCCAGCGGGTGCGCCAGCAATGTACATGAAGGCGGGAGTTACAGTGGAGAAATCTCCAGTCCCAGCGTTGGTGAATCTTCCGTATCCATTAACGTCTGGATCGATGTTGGTGAGAAGGGTGAAGCTGGAACCCGGAGCAACTACCGTGTTCGTGCCACCCGAGAATGCGAATGTCCCAAAGGGTGTTGCGCTGGCTGTGCCAACTGTAAGCGCGGCCATTGCGACCATCGCCAAAAAGAACTTTTTCATAAAATATTTCCTCCTAAGAACTTGTGGCCCCCGCCCGGCACCTTTATTAGGAAGCTCTAAGCGAATCGCCTTATCTTTCGCTTTTGAGTATGCGGCTGGTGTGATGCTTCAAACAATGGGACTATGCGTGTAAATGAATCGCTTTAGTCCTAGGACAAATCCTTTGTTTTCATGGGGTCGCGAGGCAGTACTTTTGCCGGAATGGTACTTGTTTTGGGGCTGCGAGACAATCTCTTTTGTAAGTAAATAAAGCATTTAGCAGACGCAAACGAGTGAACAAAAAGTACCAGCCGAGTTCGCGCCCGAATCGAAACCGATAGCCAAACTACCGAAAAAATAGATGCAAGTGTTGCGACCTGTGAATGATTCATGGTGCTGACACCGTTTCGTCATCCAATCGTAATCACTGCAAATTTAGACTGAAGCCATATGTGTTCTAAATTCAGGTTGGTCGCTCTTGCAGCCCTAACTCTCTTGTCTGTTTTCGCGCAAGTAGATCGTGCCTCCCTCAGCGGTACGGTAAAGGACGCCTCGGGAGCCAGCATCGCAGATGCCACAGTAACCATTGAATCTCCCTCCACTGGCTTTCGTCGTGAAACCAAAACTTCAAACAGTGGTGCGTATCAACTGCCCGGTATTCCCGTTGGCAACTACAAGGTTTTGATTTCCAAAACTGGCTTCAACAATACCCAGATTGATGCTGTTCTCCTTACCGTAGGCCAATCCCGCACCCTCGACGCAGCCCTCACCGTAGGCGCAGTCTCCTCCGCCGTCGAAGTCACCGCCTCGGCCACCCCACTCGATCAAACCAATGCCGAACTTGGCGTTGCCATCGGCGAAGAGCAAATCAAGAACATTCCGCTCAATGGCCGTCACTGGGCAGCGCTGATGCAATTGGCGCCAGGTGCCGTCAACATCGGCGAAGGCAATCAGAATTCCATCCGCTTCTTCGGCCGTCCCCGCGACGACAATAATTGGACCTTCGATGGCGTAGATGCCACCGGCATTAAAGATCCCCGCCAGGAAGGCAACCTGCGCCTGGTGATCTCAACCGATTCCATCGCCGAGTTCCGCGTGAACTCACTCCCCTTCACCGCCGAAGGTGGCGTAGGCGGCGGTGCACAGATCAACCTTGTATCCAAGACCGGCACCAATCAGTTTCATGGCTCCGCCTACGAATTCTTCCGCAATAGCGCACTCGATACGCGCCGTCCCTTCGATGGAGAAACCATTCCCCCCTTCCGCCTGAATCAGTTTGGCGGCAACCTGGGCGGCCCCGTCATCAAGAACAAGACCTTCTTCTTTGCCAATTACGAAGGCCTGCTGCAGCGGCTCTCGATCAGCCGCGCCGATGGCCTCGTGCCCAGCGCCAGCTTCCGCCAGCGCACGCCCCAAGCCCTGCAGAGCCTGATCAACCTTTATCCCGTAGGCAACGGTGGCTCAGTAAATGCAAACGTAGACCGCCTGCTCGGCACCACTCCCGAACGTCGCAACGAACACAGCGGCATGGCGCGCGTCGACCACCGCATCAACGACAAGCACAGCCTCTTCTTCCGCTTCGCGATGACCGACGGCCTGGTAAGCCAGATTCGCAATGCTCTGCTTGAGACTCGCGATTCCAAGATTCGCCCCACCAACATCACTGCCCAGTGGCAACAGGTATGGACGACTACTCTCGTCAATGAAGCCAAGCTGGGCTTCAACCGTTCTGCTCTTACCCGCGACGACGTAGGCCGCATTCCGGAAGGCGTTGCCATCCCCGGCTTCACCACCACGCAGCCCACCACTTTCATCATTGAAAAGCCCAACGCTTACTCCATCGTCGACAATCTGTCCTGGATTCGCGGCCGCCACACCATCAAAATCGGAGGCGAAATCCGCCGCATCCAACTGAACGTCGGCAACGGCCCGGCAACCAGCGTCGCCTTTGCTAACCTCGATGCCTTCTTGCGCAACTCGCTCAACACCGTCTCGATCGGCAGCACTCTGCCAACCGTTGGCGTGCGCCGGACTTTCAGTTCCGTCTACCTGCAGGACGAAATCCGCTTCAACCCGGAATTCACGCTCAACATCGGAATGCGCTACGAACACTACACCGTGTCGAAAGATGTCTACGGCCGTGGCCGTGTCTTTGACATCGTCCGCTGCCAGGGCTTCTGCGCTGCTGGAACCCCCTGGTTTTTCCCCGATAACAACAACATCGCACCACGGCTCTCTCTTGCCTACGCGCCTAAGCTATTTGGCGGCAAGACCGTTTTCCGCACCGGCTATGGCCGCTATTTCGGCCCAGGCCAAAATGACGACGTAACAGCAGCCATCGATAGCTTGCCCGAAAACCTCTCGCTGACGGCAGCCGACGCACCAACGCTCAGCTATCCACCTGCGCCCTTCCTCGGACAGTTGCGCTCCCAGGGCCAAACCCCGCGCAGTGTACAGCGGGATCGTAAAGAACCCGAGTCCCATATGTGGACCGTCTCAGCGCAGCACCAGTTGCCCGGCAGCATGGTGGCGCAAGTCGCCTATGTCGGCAATGTAGGCCGTAATCAGCTCACCCGAAGCTATGTCAACACGCTCGATCCGGTAACGCGCCGCCGCCCTCTCACCGCATTCGGCCAGATCGACGAAAAGCGCTTTGACGGCAACACCAACTTCAACGGCTTGCAATCCTCGCTCACCCGCTCCTTCTCCAAGGGCTGGCTCTTCCAGGCCCAATACATGTGGGGCAAGGCGATCAGCGACAACTCGGGCTCCGGCGAAGGCGGGCAGATTCAGGACGTCACCTGCCGCGCTTGCGATCGTGGCCCTGCCGATTACGACATCCGTCATACCTTTACTTCAAACACTGTCTATCAGCTGCCTTTCGCCCGCAACAAGTTCTACGGCGGTTGGGATCTCAGCGGGCTCTTCACCGCGCGCACTGGCAGCCCTCTCACTGTACTGGTAAACCGCGCTGCAGCAAACGTGCCCTCAGGCCAGACACAGAGCCAGCGCGCCAGCTACGTTGGCGGGGTGAATCCTTATATGGAGAATCCAGGCCCTGGTCAATGGCTGAACCCCGCTGCATTTGTCGCCCCTGCCAATGGCACTTACGGCAACGCAGGACGCAACGCCTTCCGTGGGCCAGGTCTCTGGCAGATGGATATGGGCTTAACCAAGAAGATCCGCATCAGCGAACGCATGAATCTCGACTTCCGCGCTGAAGCCTTCAACCTCTTCAATCGCGCCCAGTTCGGCAACCCCGTCAACAACATCTCGAACGGCACCTTCGGCCGCATTCTCTCGACTGCCAATGACGGTTCCACCGGCACAGGAACTTCACGCCAGTTGCAGTTCAGCTTGCGCTTGAACTTCTAACGCTTGTAGTCGGAATGGTTGGTGTTCTGAAACTCTTCCGGCTTGACGCCGGCCTTGGCGAAAGCTTTTCGCAATGCGGCTTCCGTCGGAGGAGATGGCTTGAAGTTGCCAAAGCGGTAGCCTTGCGCGATCGCCAGAGGCGTCCAGCCAGACTTGTTCTTCTTGTTCCAGACTTCGATCTTGGCGCCACGATCCACCAGTAGCTGGATTGCGGCGCCATAGTTTTTATAGGCGGCCGAGTGCATCGCCGTCTCGCCGTTCTTGTCCACAGCGTTGATGTCGTTGCCAAGCTCAAGCGCCACCTTAATGGCCTCGACAACTTCTTCTTCCGTCCCCGCATCCTCACCGGGCGACCGTGTACCGAGGCCCGCCGCAGCCATCAACGGAGTTGAGCCGTCCGCATTAGGAATCAGCGGGTCGGCCCCCAGTTTTGCCAGCTCCCGCATCAATTCAAAATCAGCACTGCGGGCAGCCAGCATAAAGGGCGTTGCACCAAGCGTATTCAGGCTCGTAAGCCCAACATTGATGCGCTTGCTCATGCGGGCATTGAGGTTTGCCCCCTTCGCCTTCAGCCTCCTCACAAGCTCAATACTCGTCATTGTCCCCGAACCAAGTGGCGCAGGATTATTGTCGCCTCCACCAGGCTTGCGTACGCCTGTAATGGCGTGAAGCGCAGTCCAGCCATTGGCATCGGCATTCGGGTTTGCCCCACGATCCAGCAGCATCGAAGCCAACTCAAAATGCCCGCTGAGAACTGCTAGATGCAAAGCCGTTGTCCCCTCGCGCGGAGCCCCGTTCACCTTGGGCGTATTGGGCGTAGCAGTGATCACCTCATTGATGTCGACCCCAGCCCGCAGCAAAGCTTCAATCACAGAAGTCCTGCCTTCGCGTGCAGCAAAGAGAAACGGCGTGTAGCCCGTAGGGAGTCGATCTTGGAACCTGGCCCCTTTGGCAATCAGCGCTTCAACAACAGCAGTGTGGCCTTCAGCAGCGGCCCACATCAGCGCTGTCTGTCCACGGCGAGGTTCTTTGGTATTCGGGTCTGCCCCATTTGCCAACAGCACGTTAACGGCATCCACCCTGCCCGTGCGGGCTGCCGTCATCAGAACGGTCTCGCCTCCCGGCAACGTCGTGTTTGCATCCGCACCAGCCTTGAGCAAAAGCTCAATCATCGGCGCACTGCCATTCGTACAGGCAATCGATAAAGGCGTCACCCCATACCGGTTCGCAGCCTTTACATTAGCCCCATCGCGCAACAAAACCTTTGCAGCCGCAACGTCGTCCTGCAGCGCTGCCGTCGGCAAATCCGTTGCAGCCATCGCCAACGCGGTAAATAGCAGTGTGGAGATCATGCCAGTGTGAGTTCTGGAATCTTGCCCTTGCTGTCGGCAAAGGAATCAATCTTCACACCCACCCGGTCCAGCAGCGTCAGGTGCAGGTTCGCGAGCGGCGTATTCTCTTTGGCCACAATGTGACGCCCGCCCGAAGGCTTGCCGCCCGCCACGATGATGGGCAGATTGGTGTGGTCGTGTATGTCGGCGTTGCTCATGCCGCTGCCGTAAAGAATGCTCGAGTGGTCGAGCAGCGAGCCATCACCATCCGGCGTCGCCTTCAGCTTCTCCAGATAATAGGCAAATAGCGAAACATGGAAGGCGTTGATCTTCGCAACCTTCGCCAGCTTCTCTGAGTCGCCTCCATTATGCGTAAGCGGATGATGCGATTCCGAGATGCCAATCTCCGGGTAGCTGCGATTGCTGGTTTCGCGAGCCAACTGGAAGGTCATCACACGCGTAACATCGCCCTGCATGGCCAGCACCTGCAGGTCAAACATCAGCCGGGCGTGATCTGCATAAGATGCCGGCACGCCAACGGGGCGGTCCAGATCCTGCAATGTCGATTGTCCGGCAGACGCTTCCGCATTCTGAATGCGCCGTTCTACTTCTCTCACCGTATCGAGATAATCACTCACCTTCGATCGGTCCCCAGCACCGAGTTTCTTCTGCAGCCGGGCGATGTCTTCGCGTACCCAGTCGAGCAGGCTCGAATCTTTTCGCAACTCAGACTTGCGATCCGCAATCGAACCGCCGTCCCCGAAGAGCCGCTCAAAAGCTACCCGAGGATGCGCCTCGGCCGGCAGTGGCGAAGTAGGCGATGCCCACGAAAGATTGTTCTGATAGACGCAGGCGTAGCCGTTGTCACACTGCCCCACCACAGTAAGCAAATCCATCGCAAGCTCAATCGACGGCAACCGCGTCGCCTGGCCAATCTGCTTGGCTGCAACCTGGTCTGCTGTGGTGCCAAGGTAATAATCACTGCTCTCGGTCCACTTGGCCGTTGCCGCGCTCAGGAAGGCTGCGTTCGAGGTAGCGTGTGTGCCGGGGTAGGCGTTCTTCAGTTCCAGGTTTTGAATTACCGAGATGTAATTGCGAACCTTCTCGAGCGGGCTCAAGCTCGGCGATAGTTGCGTCAGCAAACCGTCCTTGCTCGCCGGAGTCCATTCCGGCATGTGCGCGCCCATCGGGATATAGACGGTGCTGAGCCTCTTGGTGGCCGGAGCCTGAGCGCTGAGTGCCGGCACCATCGCGTCAAGGAAGGGAAGCGAAAGAGTGGCCCCAAGACCCCGCAGAACGGTACGGCGTGGAATCGATCTTTTGGAAATGATCATTGAGTTCTCCTCTGTTGGAACGGCTCGCTCGCTACGATTCCAAGAATAAACGATGAGATGCGGTAATCGCTA
>CANGVB010000167.1 GCA_947456995.1 Bryobacteraceae bacterium
CACCAATGCGCGCCTTTTGCACATTGACGGTCATGACACGCCTGCAATGGAAAAAGCCGCTCGTATTGCGCACGAAAATGGAATCCCCGTCACAGTCGATGTCGATACGATCTACAAAGGCTTTGAGCGTGTTTTGCCTCATGTCGACTACCTGATCGCCTCAAGCGAATTCCCGATTCAGTGGACACACCAGACCGATCCGCTCAAGGCGCTGGAGTTGATCCAGGACGAGTATGGCATCCATTGTGCAGCGATGACGCTGGGGGCTCACGGAGCTCTGGCGCGCATCAATGGCAAGTTCCACTACAGCCCGGCCTTTGTTGTGAACTGCGTGGATACAACCGGCGCGGGGGATGTCTTTCACGGTGGCTTCTGTTACGGTGTACTTGCCGGCTGGGACATTCAGGACATTCTCGATTTCTCAAACGCCATGGCAGCGCTGAACTGCACCGCTATTGGCGCCCGTGGCGGAATTTCGACTCTCGATAAGGCCAAGGCCCTGATGTCCCGGGCAGAACGCCGTGTGATGGAAGAAGTACGAAGGAGAATCTAGCCGAGTGTTCCCGCTTCGGGATTCAGAACAGAGTGCCAGCACGCCGTTTGTCACGGTGGGCCTGATCCTCGTTAATTTACTCGCTTTCTTCTACGAGCTCTCCCTCGACGATTTCTCGCTCAACCACTTTCTAGTCGAGTGGGGCACCGTGCCTCGCAACTTTGAATTTACCGACGTCATCACCAGCATGTTTCTGCATGGCGGCTGGATGCATGTGATCGGTAATATCTGGTTTCTCTGGATCTTTGGGGACAACATTGAAGACATTCTGGGCCACACGAATTATCTGGTCTTCTACCTTCTTTGCGGCATCGTGGGAGGATTGCTCCACGTGGCCTTCAACCCGAACTCCGCAGTGCCGGCAATTGGGGCCAGCGGTGCCATCTCTGGCGTAATGGGGGCATATCTGGTGCGCTTTCCTCGATCGCGGATCCACACTCTGCTCTTCTTTTTCATTTTTGCGACAACACTTGAGGTGCCGGCCATTCTGATGATTGGATACTGGTTTGTTGTGCAGCTCTTCAGCGGTTTCGGTCATCTAGCAATGGCGGGCGGCGATCAGGGCGGCACCGCATGGTTTGCCCACATCGGTGGATTTGTAGCGGGAATTGTTTTGATCCGCACGATGCCAACCCGGCCGAGTGGACGTGTACGACAGGAGTTTCGATGGAAATGACCCGACTTGCCAGCCACTATCTGGACAATCTGCCAGAAGTGGATGTGGCCATTATGATGCCCCACCCGGGCGAAGCAGAATTGCTTTGCGGGGGGACGATTGCAAAACTCAGCAGCGCGGGCAAGCGGGTAGCAATTCTCGATCTGACTGCTGGCGAGGCCGGTACTCTGGCCGGGGGCAACAAGATTCTCGACGAGGGCGACATCGCGGCAGGGATTCTCGGTGTCGCCTGGCGCGGCACAATGCGCTTTCCCGACGGTCGTCTCGAAGACACGATCATGTCGAGAATGACCGTAACTGGAGAATTCAAGCGGCTGCGGCCCCAGGTGGTGGTGGCCATGCACCCGGAAGATCGTCATCCGGATTCTCTTGCCGCCAGCCTGCTTGTCGAAAATGCTTCCTATCTTGCCGGGCTCAGTGGGCTTGATAACTATCTGAGCGCGCACGCCACGGGCCGGGTTGTTTTTGCCAGTGGCAGTGTCGCGGTATCTCCGGCATTTGTCGTAGATGTCAGCCCGTTTTTTGAGCAGAAGATGGAAGCGCTCAAGGCCTACACAACTCTTTTTGCCGATCCAACTGAGGTGCTGGCGCGCGTTGAGCGCGAAGCGCGGAGATTTGGCGACATGATCGGGGTACGCTACGGCGAGCCCTTCACACAAAGGCAACCCCTTGCGGGCGATCTTCTTTGACCCCTCGCGATGAGTTCTGGATGCGTCATGCCCTCAAGCTGGCCCAGGCGGGCGAGCTGAGGGGTGAAGTTCCGGTAGGTGCGGTGATTGTGGACGCTGCGGGCGAACTGATCGGCGAGGGCTCGAATGCACCGATTGAACTGAATGACCCGACGGCGCATGCCGAAATCATCGCCTTGCGACAGGCGGCGGCAAAGTTAGGAAGCTATCGCCTGGAAGGCACTACTCTTTATTGCACCCTCGAGCCCTGCCCGATGTGTGCTGGCGCGCTGGTAAATTCGCGGATTTCAAGGCTCGTTTTTGGGGCGAGGGATTTGCGATTTGGCGGTGTACGCAGCAAATTCCAGATCGCCGACTCCGACTTACTAAACCATTCGGTCCAGATAAGTGAAGGAATTCTTGGCCCGGAATGCACAGAGATTCTCGTGGAGTTTTTCAAAATGCGTCGGTAGGTGTATACTGTGGTTGAGAGTTCTTTTACCTATTGAGTGGGCGCAAGCCCACTTTTTTATTGGTCTCTCAATAGGCTCTGATTCTAATGAAATCAACAACTTTGGAACAAGTTCGCGAAATCGTCGAGCGCATCGTCGAGGCCGAAGGCCTGGAGTTGGTCGACGCCCAGTTGCTGGGCGGCGGCATCCACCGGGTTTTTCGTATCTTTCTCGACAAGCCTGCGGGTGTAACTCACGACGATTGTGAAAAAGTTTCGCGACTTGTGAGCGAGGTAATCGACGCAGACGACCTCATCCCTGGAGGCGCTTATACCCTTGAGGTAAGTAGCCCGGGGGTGGAGCGGGCGTTGATCCGACCGAAAGATTATGAGCGATTTCTTGGCAGTAAAGTCAAGATTGAGCTGAAAGAAGCCATTGAAAAGAGCCGCCGTTTCACGGGAAAGCTGGCGGCGTTTGATGGCGAAAAGGTCACGCTGGAGCTGGAAGCGGGTAAGACGCTTGTTTTTCCGTTTTCTGGAATCCAGAAGGCCAATTTGAAGTACGAGTGGTAGCCGGGATATTTGACTGAGGTGAATCACATTGGGCACGATCTATCAATCCATTGAAATGCTGGCCAAGGAGAAGGGCATCGAGGCGACGATCATTTTTGACGCCGTCAAGGATGCCATCATTCTTGCTGCCCGCAAGCAATTCAAAAACGTAGGCGAACTGGTTGCCGAAGTGGACCCCAAAAAAGGGATCCAGGTTTTTGCGTTGCGCAAAATCGTCGAGACCGTGGCCGACCCGGCCAACGAGTGGACGATGGAAGAAGCCAAGAAAAACAAACTCCCCGGCGCGATTGGCGACGAGATGCGCCAGGAATTGCCCATGGATGCTCTTGGCCGCATTTCTGCCCAGATCGCCAAGCAGGTGATTCTGCAAAAGGTGCGCGAGGCCGAGCGGGAAAACGTTTACGGTGAATTTGCCGGTCGCGTCGGCGAATTGGTGAATTGTGTGATCAAGCGCATTGAGACGCGCGATCTGGTGGTAGACCTTGGCAAGACCGAAGCTCGTCTTCCGGCCAAAGAACAATCCAAACTCGAGAGCTTCTCGATTGGCGACCGTGTCCGCGTTGTGATCAAGGCCGTTGAGAAGACCGGCAAGAATGCCGGAGTCGTGGTGTCGCGTGCTGCAGGCGAGCTTGTGATGCGCCTCTTCGAGCAGGAAGTACCGGAAATTTACGACAACACGGTAGTGATCAAGAGCTGTGCTCGCGAAGCTGGCGAGCGTACCAAGATTGCTGTATCCAGCCGGGATCGCGATGTGGACAGCGTTGGTGCTTGCGTAGGCATGAAGGGCATGCGCGTCCAGAGCATCATCCGTGAATTGCGCGGCGAAAAGATCGACATCATCCAGTTCAGCGAAAACCCTGTCGAGTTTGCAACCCATGCCCTGAGCCCGGCGAAGATCGCACGGGTCACCATTCTGAATGCTGAAGAAAAGCATATGGAAGTGATCGTGGACGACACGCAGCTGTCGCTCGCGATTGGCAAGCGTGGCCAGAATGTGCGTCTTGCAGCGAGGCTGCTTGGCTGGAAGATCGACATCAAGAGCGAAGAAGAGAAGCGGCAGGAAGTCGAGACCAGCATGTCGGAACTCATCCCGGCCGGCACCCCGATTTCTGTACTGGCAGACTATGGTCTGCCCGAAGAGCTGATTGACTCGCTCGTTGGTGCTGAAGTTGGCACCGTTGAGCAGCTTGGCTCACTCACTCCCGAAGAGCTGGAGCAATTGCCTGGCGTGGGCGAGGAATCTATCCAATCGCTTTATAATGCGATCAACGGATTCTATGCCCAGTTTGAGGCAGCCGCTCCTGAGGTTGCTGAAGCTGCGGCTGCCGAGAGCTCTGAAGCTTTAACTGAGGTTGCTGAATCAGCAACTGAGGAAACTGAAGTTGTAATGACAGCGGCTGAGCCTGATGCTCCAGCCGAAACCGCGGAAGAAGTCACCCCAGAAGCTGAAGCTGAATCAACCGATTCGGATAAGCCCTAGGGATTTGTTACGATAAGAAGGTTCTGCTTCAACTCTTGGAATCTTCGACCGTGCGCACGACTGGCAACCGTATTACGGCTGAACGCAATCATTTTGATTGAAAGCGCCAAGCCATGGATTAAGAAGAACAGTACCGTTGAGAGGGATTCGACCTAGCGTCACCATATGATTCGCATTAACGAGCTGGCCAGGGAGCTTGAAGTCAAGCCAAAGGCAATTCTGGACCTGCTGCCTGATTTGGGAGTTTCGGAAAAAAAGACGCATTCGAGTTCCATCGAAGCGGACGTCGCTGTGATCGTCAAGCAGAAGTTGCTCGACGAGGCTGCAGCCCATGGTTCAAAGAAAAGTCGTGGAGGCAAGGCCCAGGGTGAAGACGATTCTTCTGGCCACGACGATCATTCGAGCGACCACGAAGCGCATGCCGAACCTGCGCAACAGCAGTTGAGTCTGCTGGATGCTGCTCCCGTAGCAGCGCCGCCGGTGATAAAGGAAGCGCCTCCCAAGGCCGCCCCTGCACCCGCAGTTGTGCCGCCTCCTGTAGCCGCTGCCCCTGTGGCACCTGCTGCCCCAGAGCCGGTTAAGCCGCAGCCACTGGCACCGCCGCTTCGTTCACCTCTGATGCCACCATTGGCAGGAAACGCTGCTAAGGGCGCACCTTCGATGCCAATCCGGCCTGCGTTCACTCCCGCTCCCACTATTGTTGCCCCCGCACCGGTGACGGCACCGCCAACGCCTGTAGCTGCAACTCCAGTAATGCCTCCTGTGCCTGCAAGCCCAGTGCCGGCCGCCCCCATTCCGGCAGCCCCAGTTCCGGCCAGCCCAGCACCGGCTCCGCCTGTGCCTTCTTCGCCCATGCCTTCTGCACCCATGCAGCAAGCTCCGGCAATGCAAGTTGCTCCTGGCCCCGCTGTACCTGCGCCGCCCCGGCCTCCAGCACCGCGTCCCGGCTCTGTGATGCCTGCTGCCCAGATTGCTCCTGGCACTCCGCTTCGCGCTGCTCCGCAGCCTCCCCGCCCACCGCAGGGAATTCCGCTTGCTCCGCGGCCTGGTCAAATTATTCCGCCACAGCGCAGCGCCGCTGCTCCTGGCGCGCCCTCAGCACCCGCTGCAGCGACAACCGGTGCTCCCGGAATGCCGATGCCGCGCCCACAGGCCAATCAGCCGCTGGCTGGCAATCGCGCCGGGGTAACTCCTGGTGCGCCTTCGATGCCGCGGCCTCCGCAGCAAAGCCGTCCGCCCCTGCAAGGTAGCGGACAGAGCTTCAGCCCTGCCAAGCCGCAAACCAGCCGGCCGATCGTTCCTCCAGATCCAAAGCTCGCCGAGCGGATCGCTCAGTCTCAAGCCCGTCAGCAGCAGCCCGCTATGGGCACTCGCCCGGGCGCTCCTCTTCGTCCGCCTGGCCCTGCCATGCCGGGCCGTCCTCAGCCGCCTCGGGCTATGCCCGGTGCCGCACAATCGCGTGGTCCCGGTGCTCCCGGTGGTTACGCCGGTGGCGGTGGTGGTTATGCCGGTGGTGGTTACAATGCAGGCCGTCCGCCATTGCGCACGGGTAAGCATCCAACTTCGCCCACTCCGCTGCGTCCTGAAGCTTCAGTGCTTCCGTCTACCGAACCCGGTCGTCGTCACGCAGTTAAGCCAACCAAGTCTAAAGAACAGATCCGGCGCGAGAAAGAACTCGAGCAGGAGGGTAAACTCCTCTTCGCCCAACGCAAGCGTGAAGAAGAAGTGTCCATGGCGGCCAACAAGGAAATTACGATTTCCGAAGGCATCACCGTCAAGGAACTCTCCGAAAAGCTTGGCATCCGCACCAATCTCGTTATCAAGAAGCTGGTAGAGAAGAAGATCTTCGCCACCATCAATCAGCCGCTCGACGTCAAAATGGCCGAAGAGCTGGCCGCCAATTTCGGTGCCACCGCTACCCAGATGAGCTTCGAAGAAGAATCCACCTGGGATATCGAAATGGCCGAAGACAACGGCGTGCTCGTTCGTCGTGCACCGGTTGTCACCGTCATGGGCCACGTTGACCACGGTAAGACTTCGCTTCTCGATGCCATCCGCAGCGCTAACGTCGCCAGCGGTGAAGCCGGCGGCATTACCCAGCACATCGGTGCTTATGCCGTCACTCATCACGACCGCAAGATTGTCTTCATCGATACCCCGGGTCACGAAGCCTTTACCCGCATGCGTGCCCGCGGTTCGAAGGTTACCGACATCGTCATTCTCTGCGTAGCCGCAGACGATGGTGTCATGCCTCAAACCATTGAAGCGATCGATCACGCTAAAGCCGCCAACGTGCCGATCATTGTTGCCATCAACAAGATCGACAAGCCCGACGCGCAGATCGACCGCATCAAGCAACAGCTCAACGATCGAGGCCTTCTGGCCGAAGATTGGGGTGGCGATACGGTAATGGTGCCGGTCTCTGCCAAGCAGCGTCTCAACATCGACCTGCTGCTCGAAATGATCCTGCTCACGGCTGACGTGAACGAGTCCAAGCTGCGCGCGAATCCTTCGCGTCCTGCCCTGGCCACCGTTCTCGAAGCCCAGCTCGACAAGGGCCGCGGTTCTGTGGCGACCGTCCTCGTCCGCAACGGTACACTCCGTGTCGGCGACTTCTTCATCTGCGGCTCTGTATTCGGCAAGGTCCGCGCCTTGTTTGACGATTTGGGCCGTCCGGTGAAGGAAGCTGAACCCGCGACGCCGGTTGAAGTTCTTGGTCTCGAGCAAATGCCCGAGGTCGGCGACACCTTCCAGGTGGTTACCGATACTTCCAAGGCCAAGCAGATCGTGCTCTATCGCGAAGCCAAGGCCCGCGATATCGCGATGGCTCGCACTCGCATCAGTCTGGATGCCCTCCATCAGCAGCTTAAGGAAGGCGAGATCAAGGATCTCAACCTCATCCTCAAGTCTGACGTGGGTGGCTCTGCTGAAGTGCTGGCCGAAACCCTGCTCAAGCTATCCAACGAAAAGGTTCGCGTGCGTGTTCTGCACACCGGCGTCGGTGCCATCACCGAAACCGACGTGCTCCTCGCCTCGGCCTCAAATGCCATCATCATCGG
>CANGVB010000168.1 GCA_947456995.1 Bryobacteraceae bacterium
AGAAGGCGAGGAGCTTCCACTTCCTGAGCCGGAGCAGGCACCAACTCAGCAAGACCCAATCCTGCTGAGGCCGCTCCCCTCGCAGCTGGTGATTCAGTCTTCGTCTACGCCGACAGACATTTCGAAATACGCACAGTGTCCGCGCCGGTATTTTCTCGATTCGATTGCGAACCTGGCGAGTTGGCCGAAAGCAACTGAGGTTGAGGCAACCGGTGCGACAGACTTGGGGACGGCGGTGCACCAAATCCTGAGCAATCAGGAAGTCGAAAACGATACGCCTGAAGCCAGAGAACTTGCCCAGGTTTTCCTTGATAGTCCAACCGCAAAATCACTGGAATCCGCAAGGTGGATCGAGCGGGAATTCGACATCGTATTTGCCCTCGAAGACCTTGTGCTGCAGGGCCAAATCGATCTCTGTTATGAAGACGCAAATGGCGAGATCACGATCATCGACTACAAGACCGATCGAGGTGTTTCGAAGCACTATGAGATCCAGATGGCGATTTACCGCGAAGCGCTAGCAAAGCTGCACCCAGGAAAACCGATCCGCAGTTACTTGTATTTTTTGAGGTCGAACCAGTTGGTGGAATCAAGTGAGAAGCTCAATCTGAAGCTGATCCGGGACTTCAAGACTGCCAGCAGCTTCGACACAAAAGAAGGCGCACATTGTCAGCGCTGTCCGCATCTCGCCGGGGCTTGCCCGGTTATTGCCTCGTAGTTTTGTAATACCGCTCGAGCACCCGCATCGCTGGCTTCTTCCACGGCGTTAAACTGCGGTCTTCGGGCCCCACATCCCCATGCGCACTCACCTTCCACGGATACATCCCGTAGAACCAGGGCTTGCCCCAGAAGGCCTTCATCAGAGCCTCGTAACAGCGCACCTGATGCGCCCAATCCGGTTCGCGGCGTGGCTCACTCCAGGGCTCACGATGTGACCCCGCTACACTGGCAAACCCAACCTCTGTCAAAATCAGCGGCTTGCCGAACCGCTTCTGAACTCCTTCCGCCTTCTCCAATACCCCCGAGAAATCGAGGCTGTCCGGCAGCGGATAATACTCATTCAATCCGATGTAATCTACCGCATCCCACCATGCCAGCTTTTCAAAATCAGGCCCCTGAGTTGCTGCATAAGTCAACGGCCCGCCGTAGACCTTTCTTACTTCACTCACTACTCGGCGCCACTCCTGCTCATCGCCGCTCAATTTTTCAAGTTCTGTCCCCACCGCAAACAAATCCGCATGTCCCCTTTCGGCAACCTTTGCCCAGCGCAGGATAAACCTGCGGTAAGACTCAAACCAGATCCGCCTCGCTCCTGCATCATCGATTCGGATCGCACCCGGAAACATGCCCGGCATCACCCACAACTGTGGCTTCAATAACACCCGGATGCCCCGCGCATGTGCCACCTTCATCAGGGCGACATACAAGTCTTCATCATCGCCATCCCATCCATTGGTGACTCCCGCTTCGCCCTGCCTATAGGAGCCGTAAGGCACCACGGCCACTGCGTCGACCCCATGCCCTTTGAGCGCATCAAACATTGCAGCCGTCGGCTCCGGATGATAAGCATCAAACCCGTCGCGAATAAAGCTGACTCCGCGCTGGAAGAACAATTTCTCATAGGGCTTCACTGCCACATCTGCTACGGCGGCGATCTCCTGTGACAACTTCCACCGCCGCATTGGCTCGGTGCCAAACCCTACGCCCGCCACAAGTCCCAGTGCTGCCGCGCCACTCCACCATCTGCGTGTGAATGGGACAAAAAACAACCCGCCCCAAGCCGCCACTCCCAGCGCCAGACTGGCCTGATCTTCCACTCCTGGCCGCCCTCTGCGCCCACCTTCCGTCACTACTCGAATGCCGTCCAGGCGAGGCACCACCGCCACTACCTTCGCCGGCCACCTCCGCGCATAAGACACCACACCGGTTGCCAAATAAATGCACACAAGTAGCCAACAAATTCTGCCACCGGCCCGCCCCGCCATGCGTATTACCAATAAAGCTATGCGCATCATCTCTTTCTTGCTCATTCTAAGCTGCCAGGCCCAGGACAATATCGATCAGATCATGGGCAAGGTCTCCACCAACCTCGAAAAGGGGAGCGAGCTTCGAAATTCCTACGTCTACACGCAGAAAATCCACACTCGTCTTCTGAGAACCAATTCCAAACTTGCCCGAGAAGAACGCCGGGAATACACAGTAACACCGGAAGGTAATTCCACAAACAAGAAGTTGATTCACTTTGAAGGCCAATACGAAAAAGGCAAGAAGCTGATTCCTTACACCGACCCCGAGTTCCGCCACAAAGACGTCGACATTGATGGCGACCTCATCGAGAACCTCGCCGAAGATCTGGTGGCCGATAAGGATTCCAAAGATGGTGTCAATATGAATCTCTTCCCCTTTCTCCCCAAAGACCTTCCCAACTACAAGTTCAAGCTTCTCGCCACAGAGACTTACCGTGGCCGCCCTGTCCATCGAATTTCGTTTGAAGGTCCCTGGGGCGGGGAAGCACTGATCGACGTTGAAGACATGCACCCGCTCTCGATTCAGACCCAGCTGAACTTCAAAATGCCCCTGGCCGTTAAAGTGATGCTCGGCACTAACCTTCGCCAATTCGGTTTCTCGCTCACTTACGCCCGCCTCGCCCCAGGCGTCTGGTTTCCCGCCAGCTATGGCACAGAAATGCGCCTGGACGTCCTCTTCGGCTACAAGCGCGTAATCACGATGTCGATGGAATCCTCAGGCTTCAAAAAGGCAACAGTAGATTCCGGTGTAACCTTCGCAACCCCAGAAGAAGCAAAAGAAAATTAGCCCATGCGCACATTACTATACCTGCTGAGTCTGAGCTGTCATGCTCAGGATAACGCCGCCGATATCATGGCCAAGGTGGCTACCAACCTCGAACAGGGTAGTGAACTTCGCAAATCTTATGTCTACACCCAGAAGATTCTCACCCGTCTGCTTCGAACCAACGCTAAGCTCGCCCGCGAAGAACGCCGCGAATACACCGTCACCCCGGACGGCAAATCCACCAAGAAGAAACTTGTCCTCCTCGAAGGCCAATACGAGAAAGACAAGAAGCTCCACCCTTACACCGAATCCTCCGATCGACCGTTTGGCCTTGATGGGCTCATAGTACAGGTTCTCGCAGATGAATCCGTCAACGACGAAGAATCAAAAGACGGTATAGGCATGGGCTTCTTCCCCTTCTTGCCCAAAAATCTTCCCGATTACAAATTCAGTCTTATCGGCACTGAAACCTACCGCGACCGTCCAATCCATCGCATTTCTTTTGAAGGCAAAACTAAAGAGAGCCCTTGGGCCGGCGAAGCGCTGATCGACGTCGAAGACCTTCATCCTCTCTCGATCCAGACCAAACTCAACTTCAAGATGCCGCTGCTGATAAAGGCGATGCTCGGCACAAACCTGCGCCAGACCGGATTCTCGCTTACCTATACCCGTATCGCCCCCGGTCTCTGGTTCCCGGCCACCTACGGGACAGAGATGCGCTTTGATCTGCTCTTCGGCTACAAGCGCGTAGTCACGATGTCGATGGAATCCACTAACTTCAAAAAAGCATCTGCAGATTCCGCTGTCACTTTTGAAGACGTAAAGTAAGTCTCCACGTCACACTGTAGCCGTCCAGATCGAAAAGCTAATCTACCAGGACATAAGCCCGCACGGGGAAAGTTGCGCCGCCCACCCAGGCAATTGGCGCCGCGTGCAGGTAGCCGCCTTCCTTGGGCAGCGCGCTCAAATTCGTCATGTGCTCACAGATCGGAACCCCCGCTGCCAGCAGAGTCGTATGCGCCGGCCGGCGCAAATCAGGGAGCGCATCGATGTTTACGGAATCAATCCCCGCAAACAAAGCCCCACCATCAAGCAAAGCCTGACAAGCTTCCTCAGTCAAGTGCGGGTTCTCTCCGAAGTAAGCATCGGTGCGCCAATGCCGCGACCACTCCGTACGAACCACCACTGCCCGCCCCGCCATCTTCAACCCGCGAAACAGATCTGGCCCAATCGCCAAAACATCAAGCGCATCCACTACCAGCAACGGAATATGGGCCAGCCTGTCCAATGACAAGCCAGCCAGGTCAGTCCCGCCGCGATACCGGTGGATTGGCGCATCGACATAAGTCCCCGTATTCCCGCAGCAATGGAGCGATGCGATATAGAACTCGCTCAAGCCGCCGTAGCGCCCGGAATCATAATCGATCAGAACCTCTGCGCGCGGCTCCGGCAAGCCCGGGTACGTCTTCATTCCCATCTCGATCTTGTGACTTACTTCAATGCGTTGCATCCAGGCCCCTCAGCGATTTCGAATCTTGGACAATGCTAACGCGATATCGGAGGCCCAATCCCCCTTCGGGCTCAATACACCTGGCTGTACACCCTTAGCTTCTACCAACGTGCCATCTTTAGTGAGGATGCTTTCAATCGAGACCGTAAAGCCCCAGCCATTCGGCAGCCGTTTCGGAATCGCGTCAGACAGTTCACCGCGCGTTGGCTGGCCAATCAGCATCGCCCCAGGCAGCGCGCTCATCACCAGTGCGAGCGTCTCTCCGGCGCTCACCGTGTTCTCGCCGATCAGCACTGCCACCGGCCCGTCGAATCGTTCTTCGGTGCTGGGGGTGATCGTCACCTCATAGTCTGCTTCGCCGGTGGCATGTTTGCGAAACACCACCTGCCTGTCCTTCGCAAAGCGCGAAGCAATTTCCATCGCTACGGCATCGTAGCCACCTGAGTTCACCCGCAGATCCAGCACCATCGCCTTAACGCCGCGCAGTTCGCGCAGCACTTGATTCATTGCCTCGCGCGCGGGCTTGAGGTGTTGCGCCACGGGGGAATCTTCAGTCAATCCTTCAGCCCATCCACCCTCTGCCAAGACCGCCAGGTAACCGACATCTTCAGCCAGCTTCTTGTACAACAAGCGCCGGTTGCCCGCCAGTTTTACATCTTGTAGAGATTCCCGAAGTGAGGTTCTAAGCGCCTTCCAGTCTGCCTTCTCAATGTCGAGACTGCGCTTGCCTGCCTCCAGTGTCAGGTGCCCGTCCCCGACTTGCTTCACCATTGCCGACAGGACATCAAACAAGTCGTCTCCCTGATTCACTCGTGTGCGAGCCGCTGCGACGCTAGCCTTCCAATCTACTTTGCGAGTCTCAAAGAACGGGTATTGTTCCTCCATGGTGGCAGCGTAGACATTGAAATTGAGAAGAGGGTCTTTGGCCTTGAGCCGCTTGCGGCAAGCATCCGGCAGTGTCTTCAATTGCCGCAATGCATCGCGGGTTGGAAAGCGATCGAGCCCCAGGCCCTCCACATAACTTCCATACAAACCCTCAAACGCCTCCCGCGAATACTTCTCACCCTCGACGCAGCCGGCCTTGGATACCTCGAAAATCTGTACGCGCTTCTCGTCCACGTTGAGGACATAGCCATAGCCGCTGCTTTGCCAAACGCCAGCGGGCAACACCGCCATCTGTAAAGCCTGAATTAGAATCCACTGCATCACTTCTTGAGACTAATCCAAAATAGATCGTGTATCGATATTCGGAATGATTTGGCTGGGCCAGTAGGGATTCACGTTATCGTCGCGATTTCCTCTCAGAAAGAGCTGACAAGCGAATAAACTAAATTCGTGTCGCCAATCGTTTTACTACTCGCGATAGCCCAGTCGCCGGCCTCCACCTGCGACCCACATCCCCTCACTCAACAAGCTGATTTTCCGATGGACGTGCGCTACTCCAGAGCCGCCCACAATGCCAAGGTTCAGCAAATTCTGGCGAAGATTCCCAAGACCACTTACAACGAAGCACTCAGTCTCTACGGCAAACAGACTCCGGCTGCCCGCGACTTACTCAACAAAATCCTCAAAGAGAATCCGGCCCACGGTCAGGCACTGCTTCTGCGCGCCCGCATTGCCTCAAGCCAAAGTTTTCGAGATGTCGAGCAAGCCAAGTCTGATGTTGCGCAGTTCCACAAAGCCTGCCCGAATAGCTACGTCACCGTTTTTGAACTTGCAGCGATTCCCGATTCAAAATGGCTGCTGCAGGAGGCCGCGATTCTGCGTGCACAACTCAAGGATCGAACAGGACAACGCGAAGCCCTCGCCTACCCTGTGCTTTGGCGCTGGGAGCGCAATGCCCTTCGCAGCGATCAGCAGGAAGAAACACGCAAGCTCTGGGCGCAGGACATCGAGTTTCTTCGTAACGATAAGTTCCCTCGAACTGCCACCTGGCTGAGTGCCATCCGCAATATGGAGTTTCAACTGGACCGGAGCTTCGATTGGCTAGCTGCAGATTTTGCCCGCTTCCACCCACACTCACTTCCGTCCTTCTATCCTGAACTCCAGGCAATACAAGACTTGGGCCCCACAGATGAAGCCTTTAGCCGCTTCGCTCAATTGGCCAAGCGCTATCCCGCGTCCACCGCTGTGCCTGCCTATTGGGAAGAGCTTGCCAGGAAGAAACCAGAGCAACTCCCCGAGGCTTATCTCGCCATGAAATCGGCGATGGATCTTGACCCTGACTCTTTCCGGTCTTCACCTCCAAATCAGATCAACATGGCAGAAGATCTGGTTCGCCGAAAGCTCCGCCTGGACCTTGTCCCGTCCTTCATTTTTGCCGGCCTCGAATCCATTCAGCGCGAAACACAAGCCGATCAATTCACAGACCTCTATCCGAATTCAGAGAAAGCGCGCAAAGAACGTTACGACTTTTGGTATCTCTTTGCCTACCTGCCTTTGATCGAAGCCTACGCGCAACTCAACAAACCGAATGAGGCGCTGGATGTACTTTCGCAAGCGCAAACGATCCTCACCCGCTCTCGTCCCCCGGCCAGCGCGTCGCTCGAAGACCGCAATACCCACCTGCGGATGGAAGCGAATTTCTGGCGTGTCAAAGGCATTCTCGCAGCGGCCCGTGGCAAAAACTTCGACGCCCTCATCGCTTACCGGAATTCACTGGCCAGCTTCCCTCCTCGCTCGAGCCGCCCGGATCAGCGCGATGAGGTGATGGCTGGCGCCCGTTCGATAGCCAAACAATTGGGCGCCACAGAAGAAGCCTGGACAGATTGGGAAGCGAGGCAACCTCTTGATACATTCCGAGCCGGCGTCGGCGGCGATAATGCCTGGAAGACTCTGGCGGCAAAGCAACCCGATCTCAAGATCAAAGACATGCAAGGCCGAGAATACACCCCAGCGCAACTGGCAAGCAGGCGTACTTTCGTCAACCTGTGGGCCACGTGGTGCGGGCCTTGCCGCGCGGAGCTTCCCTATCTTGAGAAGTTAAGTAACCAGTTGAAAGACCGCGAAGACATCGCCGTCATCGCTCTCAACGTAGACGAAGAGCAGCAGCTTGTTGAGCCATTTCTGAAGCGCTTCAACTTCACCTTTGGCAACAATCTGGCCCAACCTTACGCCTACGCGATGCTCCCGGTAATGGCGATCCCCGCC
>CANGVB010000169.1 GCA_947456995.1 Bryobacteraceae bacterium
GGAGATGCAAGTGGACGCGAAGGTAGGGATGGTTGCGCCGAAAATTCTAGTTGCCGGACGGCCAGGTGTGATCGACAAAGTAGGGCACGGAATTTATTGGGACGGGCAAAATCGCGGGAAGGGAAGCGGGGATCAGGATCATGGACAGTTTGATACAGAGCGGGAGATTTTGTGGCCGGATGGCTGTGCCGCGATGTACCGCAAAGAGATGCTGGACGAGATCGGTGGTTTTGACGAAGATTTTTTCGCTTATGCCGATGATGCAGAGCTTGGGTTGAGGGGGAGGAGTGCGGGGTGGGGTGCGCGTTACGCGCCCGATGCGGTGGTACATCATCAGCGCGGGGCAACGATGGGAAAATGGAGCCCGGAGCGGATTCGTTTGATTGAACGGAACCGGGTGTGGCTGGCGGTGAAGCATTTTCCGTTGTGGTTGCTGGTGCTGAATCCTGTGTTCTTTTTCATGCGGTTGGTTGCGGGAGCATTGGCTGGTGCAAGAGGTGAGGGAGAAGCAGGACAGGTGCAGGGGATTCGCGCGAAGATAGAGCTTGTGCTTGTGTTGTTGCGGGCGGATCTTGAGGCCATTGGTGGATTGGGCAAGATGTGGGCCAAACGCAATGCATGGCGACGGAAACGGAAGCTGAGCGACAGGGAAGTGGTGGCGCTGCTGGGCCGCTACCAGTTGAGTTTGTCGGAATTGAGCAAGAAGCTCGCTTGAAGGATTAACGATTATCCCGAACGATATATCCAGTGTCGAAGAACAACAGGCCGCAGTTGCGGCCGAGAACGCTTGTGGGGCGTGCGGGTCTGTGGAGATGCGGTCTTTGTTTCATGCGACCGACCGTCTGTACCGCACGACCGAGAAGAGCTTTGTGGTGGTGGAGTGTGAGCGGTGCAAGCTGATCCGGTTGTACCCGAAGCCAACGCCAGAAGAGCTTGCCACCTACTATCCGTCCGACTATTGGCATAACGATTCCGGCGGCAAGATTACCGCGATTGAGGAGTTTTATCGCCGGCTGGTATCGCTCGATCACATTCGCTTTTTGGAAGGAGCGATTCGTGGTGCTGGTGGTGAGGGGCTGGTGATGGATGTGGGGTGTGGTGGGGCGCTGTTGTTGCGCATGCTGAAAGAGCGCGGACACAAGGTGTTGGGCTCGGACTTTTCGCTGGATGCGGCCGCGATTGCGTGGGGGCAGAACGGTGTGCCGGCTTTTTGCGGGACGTTGACGCAAGCGCCCTTGCGGGAGGAGAGTGTGTCGGTGCTGAGCATGTTTCACGTGCTGGAGCACCTCTATAAACCGGATGAATATCTGGCTGCCGCTCACCGGTTGCTCAAGCCCGGGGGGCGACTGGTGATACAGGTGCCCAATGCCGCAAGCTGGCAGTTTTTGATTTTCGGGGAAAGCTGGAATGGCATCGACGTGCCGCGGCATCTGCACAATTTCAAGCTGAACGATTTGAATGTGCTGCTGGACAAGTGCGGGTTTGAGCCGGTGCGGACCAAGCATTTTTCTTTGCGGGATAATCCGGCTGGCTATTCGATCAGCATCGCGCCGGGTCTGGACCCGATGGCGCGGAGGATTCGCAAGATTGCCGAGACTCCGGCGCAGAGGTTCTTCAAGAATCTGGTGCACCTTGGCTTGATGGTGGCGGCGCTGCCGGTGAGTGCGGTGGAGGCGCTGTGCCGGGCCGGTAGCACGGTGATGGTGGAAGCGCGGAAGAAGCCATGAGTTATGCGGGGTTGCGCCGGCTGGTTCCTGGCTGGTTGCGGCGAGAGATTTTCTACTTTGAAACGCTGATTGTGGATGGGGTTGCCGAGTTTGCGCAGGCATTGCCGAAGGGGTGTGCAGTCCTGGATGCAGGGGCTGGAGAAGGGCAGTATCGCGAGTATTTTGGGAAGCAAAAATATTTGGGCGTGGACCTGGGCGTAGGGGATGTGGCCTGGAATTATTCGCAGTTGGATTGTGTGGCAGACTTGTTGCGGCTGCCGTTTGGGGACGGGCGTTTTGATGCCTTTGTGAGCGTGGTTACGCTGGAGCACGTGACTGAGCCTGGGGCGGCAATTGCCGAGATGGCGCGAGTGGGGCGGAGTGGGGCGATGTTGTATCTGGTGGTGCCGCATGAGTGGGAGGTGCATCAGCATCCGCATGACTATTGGCGATTTACGAAGTTTGGAGTGAGGCGCTTGCTGGAAACCAATGGCTGGGAGGTGGTGAAGCTTGCGCCCGGTGGCGGGTACTTCCGGTTATTGTCGCGAAGGTTGATGAATGGCTTGCAGTTTTTGCCGGGGTGGTTGATGCCGCTTGCTGCGGTGTTGGTGGTGCCGGTGGCATTGGTGATCGGGTGGATGGACGGCTTGGATTCCCAACAGGACTACACGTTGGGATACATTTGTTTGGCAAAGAGGAAATGAAAATGAAGAACGCAACGAGACGGAAGTTTTTGCCCGGGCTGATGGCGCCGGCATTGATGATGGGCCAGAGCAAGAAGAAGCTGCCGGATTTCACCTACACCGTGAAAGAGACAACCGAGGTGCGCGAGACGTTCGGTTTGCACCGGAAGTACTTTGAAGGGCCGACCGATCAACTGAAGCTGATGGTGGCCGGTAGCGTTACGCTGAACCCGGGGACGACGCCGCATCCTCCGCACAAGCATGATGAGGAAGAAATCATGGTTGTGACCGAGGGCACCGGAATCATCGGCCTCAAGGGTAAAGACAAGGCTGTCGGGCCCGGCAGCATGATGTATTCGGCGGCGTACCAGATGCACGACATTCGGAATACCGGCAAGACGCCGCTGACGTTTTTCTATTACAAGTGGAAGGCCTGAACTTCCGTATTTGGCTGAGAAAATTTGGCAGCTTCAGGCACTTCTATCCTGATGCGATTTCTTTGCCTTCTCGTGGTTCTGGTGTGTGCGGCAGCCCAGCAGACGGATAAGCCGGATAAGCTGGCCATGCGCAAGCAGATCGCCGAGATGAAGGTGAAGGCCTTTGAGATGCAGACGCAGATTGAGTTGCTGGAGAAGCAACTGCATGATGTGGAAGAGGCTGAGGCGAATCAGCCTCTTGTTACCCCTGCTGTGAAGGCGGCGGTGAAGGTAAGGTGTCAGGGGCACACCCGCGACGGCAAGCGCTGCGCGCGGAATGCAGAAGCGGGTAGCCGTTTCTGTTGGCAGCATAAGTCGAAGCGTTAGTGCTGATTTCAGTTGACCGTTTTTGCGCTGAACTGAATCGCCACCACGGGGCTGTAAACATGCGACAGAGCTTCGCGCTGAAGGCCTGCCCGAAAACTGACAGACCAGTTTGCGCTCATTCTTGCTCCGACCTCACCCTTGTATGCCCAGAGTCGCTCCTGGAAGGGGGCCTGAACCGTAAGGCGCTCCGTAATGAACGAAGTGACAAGCCACTCCCGCCAATAGTAAAAGAGCTGCCCATAGGTGGCCTGCTGATTGAAGATGCCACCACCGAAAGCGAGATTGCGGCTGTGGCGGGTTAGGTCGTGCTCGGCAAGGATTCCCCAGGCTCCAAAGCCTAGGCGGGTGTAGATGCCGGTGAGATTGCGATTACCGAGCTGGTCGGAGCCGCGCAGTGCATTCAGGCCTACCACCGTTTTTCCTTTGCCCGCCGGATCGAGTTCAGCGAGGAGCCCGCCTCCACGTTCACGGCCAAGTTTGGGTTCGCGGCCACTGGGTGCGAAAAGGAAAGGCGAGAAAAGCCACCGACGTCCCCATAGGAAGGCTTTCGCTTGAGTAGGTGCGTCAAAATAGCCGAGCCGATTGCGCGACTTGATAAAGGCGGTTTGATCGGGAATGAGCAGGCCCTGGGGTAAGGCATCGCGGCCAACACCGAATTCAATGCCTTCCTTGGGACGATACTGCAGCATTGCGGAACTGATAGAAACCAGGCCAGGGCGGGGAGCCGCTTCATAGGGCTTGGGTCTGCGAAGAATGGGCTCTGTTTCGCCGTCGATTATCACTGAGGTGCGAAAGCCCTTGCCCAGGGTTGCGATGTTGCGATAAAAGAATCGGCCCCGGTTCAGGCCGAGTATTGGCCCATTTGTGGTTGCCGACAGTTGAGAGGACATGACCGCGCGAAAGTCCTGGTCAAAGAGACCGTTGAAATTCAGGCGTTGCAGGAGAGGCAAGGCGTTGGGGCTGTATTCTCCGG
Source organism: Bryobacteraceae bacterium (assembly GCA_947456995.1). Classification (GTDB taxonomy): domain Bacteria; phylum Acidobacteriota; class Terriglobia; order Bryobacterales; family Bryobacteraceae; genus Bryobacter. The sequence continues at coordinate 4,166 of CANGVB010000169.1, forward strand.
CGCGGCGGCTCTGAGCCTCATCAATGCCGCGGCCGTAGGGGTTCAGCAGGCCACCGCCCTGAGGCGCTACATGACAAGACATGCAGTTGGGATAGCCAAGGCGAATCATGTTGGGTAAGGCAATCAGAGGCCCTGCCGATAACAGGGCCAGCAAACACAATCGTGAGTACTTCATCAGCGCACACTCAGGGCCGGCTCTGATTTGGAACTGGTAACTCGTTCTTCAGCTTGCATTTCGATGCGCAGCTTCACCAGGTCGGTTACGCAAACGCCCAGTTGGCATGGAGGCTCGATGCCATAATCGCTGATCTTGAGGGATCCCTCGCCGCTGACGCGATATCGGCTTCCCTCTGACTTCAAGCGCACCGAAAGCGAGAAAGGCTTCTCGATCCCACGCATGCTGAAAGTGCCTGATACCTGGCAGCTTGCCTCCTGGCCTTTAGCTGGTTCCTGACAGAGTGTACGGGGGCTTTTAAAACTGAGCGCCGGTAGCTCGGAGCCGTTGGCGAAGATTTTCTCTCGCATGTGGTGATCGCGGATGGCCATGCCGGTAGAAAGACTTTTGGGGTCCAGTCGGGCTTCGATCGATTCGACAACCAGCTTTCCTGCTTCGTGGCCTAGCTCGCCATGGATCTTGAGGGCGCTGGATTGCCCGTGAATGCTGATGGCTGACAGATTTGTCGAGGCCATAAACTTTACCGAGGCGGATTGCGATTCAATCGGTTGTGTTCGCGTATTTGGATCGGCACCCAAAAGCGTGAACGCTAGCGTCCAGCCGATGCTTTTAGTTACCAGACACAATGTATGTGTTGATTTCATGAAGATCTCCTATGTGGTTTTTGAATGTGGATTGGAGGTCGACAAAGAACCAGATGCTGACTTGGCGGTGGAGCTTGCAGGCTCGGTCTGCTCAACAGGTTGAGCCAGCTTGGGTGTGCTTTGCAATCAGGAAAGCTACTTACCGGGGCTTGCCAGTGCGGCGCTTGCGAGGCGAGGGTGGGGCCTTAGGATCGTTTTGAAGTTTTAACTTTGTTGGACTGGAAATGACGGCTTGCGTATGCCAGCCATATATATGGTGTGTAAGTTTGAGAAAGAAAGTTCTATTTCGTGTAACAGGCAAAATAGAGACCTCAAGAGAGGCTGATTCTCCCTAAGGGAAATGCGCGCCCGGTTTCTGGGTCGGAGTTGAAGATTTCCGCAAAAAGGATCTGAGGCCGCTTTTCAGTTGTCCACGGGAACTGGCAATGCGGCTGAGTACTTGCAATGCTGTGCCCAGACGGATTACTGTATGGCATGGATCGCAGAGACTTATTTCGCGCAGCCGGCATTGCCGCGGTTGCATTCTCAGGCGACGCCCTTCCCCGTTTGCAAGCAGCGTTGGCAGCACAAGGCGGTAGACCCGCCGATTCCCTGGCCGTAGACGAAGACTTCTGGTTTCAGGTGAGACACATGTTCACCGTAGACCGGAACATCATCAACCTGAATAATGGCGGTGTTTCCCCATCCCCCAAGATTGTGATGGAAAGCGAGAAACGCTACCTCGAGATTTCGAACATGGGCCCGGCCCACTTTATGTGGAAGGTACTGGGGCCCGAACTGGAAAGTGTTCGCCGGCGTCTGGCGCAGAGTTTTGGTTGTGATCCGGAAGAGATCGCAATCACTCGCAATGCGAGCGAAGCACTGGAAATTGTGCAGCTCGGGATGACGCTGAATCGTGGCGATGAGGTACTGACGACGAACCAGGATTATGGCCGCATGCTGACCACCTGGAATCAGCGCGAGCGCCGCGACGGGATTGTTCTGAAGCAGATTTCATTCCCTGTGCCGGCACCTTCGCTCGACTATCTGGCCGAGTTGATTGAGAAGGCGATTACGCCTAAGACCAAAGTGATTCACATCTGCCACATCACCAACCTGACGGGGCAGATATTCCCGGTGAAGAAGATCTCGCAGATGGCGCGGGCTCGCGGGATCGAAGTTGTGGTGGATGGCGCTCATGCCTTTGGGCAGTTTCCCTTCAAGCGCGACGATCTGGATTGCGACTATTACGGCACGAGTTTGCATAAGTGGATTCTGGCGCCGGTGGGCACCGGGTTTCTGTATGTGAAACGCGAAAACATCAAGAAGATCTGGCCGCTGATGGCAGCGCCGGAATCGATGGCCGACAATATTCGCAAGTTTGAAGAGATCGGTACGCATCCGGCCAGCCAGCGGAATACGATTACCGAAGCGCTGACTTTCCATGAATCGATTGGAGTGGAGCGCAAGGCGGCCCGGTTGCGGTATCTGCGCAAGCGATGGTCGATGCGATTGAAGCAACTTCCAGGTGTGACTCTGCATACGAGCGATGATCCGGAAATGAGCTGCGGGATCGGGACGGTGGGCTTTAAAGGATTCAGCATTCCGAAGCTGGCTGAATACTTGATGGAAAAGCACAAGATCATGGTGGTGCCGATCGTCAGAGGCAAGGAATATGCCGGCTTACGCATCACGCCCAACGTATATACGACCCTGGAAGAAGTGGATACATTCGCTTCAACCATGGAAGAAATTGTCAAGAAAGGCCCCGTGGCCTTAGGCTTGGCGTAAGAATAAACTTGACAGGGCCTTATGGAATTTCATAGATTGCCATAAGGCCAATCTTTTGTTAAGGTTGGATTTGTTCGCGCTGTCTCGGTTGACGGCAAATTCCAAAGCAGCAGGCCTGGGTGGATTATGGTTTCGACCAAAACCGCCGATAGGACTGGTAAGGATAGCATGGCCTTTAACAGAGTTTTCATTTCTGCACTGCTAGCAATGCTCGTATTCGTAGCGCCCGGTGTTGTTCGGGCGGCCACTGCGAAGAAGAGTTCCGCTAAGACTTCCGCGAAAAAGGTGTCAGCTACTAAAAAAGTGACACCAACCAGGATTGCTCCTGCCAGGACGCGAGCCACTGCCGCATCCAGACGAGCACCTGTACTTAAGAAGGCGTCTTTCACGAAGGGCCGTGCACCGGTCTCCCGGTTCCGTCAGCGCAATAGCCCGTATGCGGGTTTCTGGACCGTTCCCAACTTTGCAGACGCCACCGAAGGCGACGTAATCGATGGAGAAGACCTCACGATTCGCCGGGCAGCGGTTGAAGCTCTCAATGGATTGAATGGCGCGGTGGTAGTTTCTGATGCGAGCAACGGTCGCATTCTGAGCATGGTGAACCAGAAGCTGGTATTGCAGAACGGGTTTCAGCCTTGCTCGACGATCAAGATTCTGGCTGGTGTGGCCGGGGTGATGGAAGGCGAATACAGCCGCGA
>CANGVB010000170.1 GCA_947456995.1 Bryobacteraceae bacterium
ATTGACTGCCTGCCCAATATCGTGGCCGCGCAAGTGACAGAGCGGACCGAACCGCTAGTGAAGGAGTTGAAGCGAGCACACCCGGAGACTCCGATCCTGCTAGTTGAAGACCGCACTTATCAGGACGCGTTTCTGGTTGAGAGCAAGCGCAAGCGGAATCTCGATAGCCGGGTGGCGTTTAAAGCGGCTTATGAAAGATTGCGGAAGGAAAAAGTGAAGGGGCTTTACTATCTGGAAGGAGAAGGCCTGCTGGGCACGGACGGCGAAGGCACGATCGACAGCTCGCACCCGACAGACCTGGGCTACGTGCGCCAGGCCGATGCCTTTGAGAAGGTGTTGCGGAAGATCTTGAAGTCCAGTCGATAAAGTATGCCGTTTGAGTTAGTGACACGAAGGCTGGAGGACGTCCTGCTGATCGAGATTGTGGGCGAGTTTGTTCTCAGTCAGAAACTGAGGCGCTGTTCCACGGTGATTCGGGATGCAGGCGATGCGACAGCCTTTGTGGTGGATTTAGGCCAGTGCACGAAGCTGGATAGCGCAGGCTTGGGGGAGCTTTTGATGTGGTACAGCCTGGCAATGCGGAGTAAGAAGAAGGTACTGCTGATTGGGGTAAAGGAAAGCATCAAGGGTGTGATGCAGACGGCAAGGGTGGACGGGATTCTGCTTGGGGCTCGCGATCTGGAGGCGGCACTAGCCGAGCTCCGCGCGTAGCCCCAGAGTGCGGATCATACGGAGCAGCGAATTGGGGTGCACGCCCAGAAGACCTGCGGCAATTTTGTAATCGCCCCTGGCCTGCTGCCATGCCTCGACGATAGCGCCGCGCTTGGCATCGTGGATACTGCGATGAAAGGCGGGGGCTGCGTCTGGCGAAGACGCCGCAGTTTCCAGGATCGAGTCGGGAAGATCTTCGAGCTGCACTTCGGGAAGATCTCCAAGAACCACTGCGCGCTCAATGGCATTCTCAAGTTCGCGAATGTTGCCTGGCCAATCGTAGCTTCTGAGTGCAGACAGGGCGGCCGGGGTGAAGCCACGAACGCTGCGGCCTGCGGCAGCGGCGGCGCGAGAAAGAAAAGCGGCGGCTAGAAGTTCAATGTCTTCGCCCCGCTCGCGCAGAGGGGGAGTGCGGAGGCTGACGACGTTGAGACGGTGGAAGAGATCTTCGCGGAAGCTACCTTTTTTGACTTCAGCGGCAAGGTCTCGATTGGTGGCAGACACCACGCGGATGTCGAGGGCGATGGTCTTGCGGCCACCGACACGCTCGCATTCGCGCTGCTGCAGAACCCGCAACATCTTGGCCTGGAGCGGGAGGGCCATCTCGCCAATTTCGTCGAGAAAGACAGTGCCGCCAGCGGCGAGTTCCAGCTTGCCCTGACGCTGTTCTGTAGCGCCGGTAAAGGAGCCTTTTTCGTGGCCGAAGAGTTCACTTTCGAGTAATGTGTCGGTGATGGCGGCGCAGTTGAGCGCGACAAAGGGTCGGCTGTTGCGAGGGCTGAGGCGGTGCAGGGCGCGGGCAACGAGTTCCTTGCCGGTGCCGCTTTCCCCCTGAATGAGGACGGTGGTTTCGCGGGGCGCAACCTTGTCGATTTGACGCAGGAGAGTTTGAGTTGCCGCCGAGGCGCCAATGATTCCTGTGCGTGAGGAAATTTCTTCTTCGGCGAGGGAAGTGCGGATTTCGAGATTGGTGATCTCCGAGGCCGTATCGAGTGCTCCGGAGGCGATGGCGGCTAGCGCGGCGAAGGTAGCTTCGGAATCGGCTGGGGTATCGCAATGCCAAAGCAGACAGGCTCTGTGGTTGGGCCCGTAGTCGAAGGTCTGGATCAATGCCTTCGGGTGGGAGGTGATTCCACTGGTGAGGACAGACAGCCAGGGGGAATCTGTGTCGCGCATGCGGGCATCGAGACGCTGAGCCCAATCGGCGGGTGTGCCACCGATGAATAGGTCTAGCTGCCCTGCCCCAAGTTCGCCTGCAGCAATTTCGCGGATCTGTGCTTCGAGGGCGTTTTGGTCGTCGAGGTCAAGGCCATGCATGGCGCGAAAGAGATAGAAGAGACTGCAAGCGGCGATCAGGCTTTGGCCGGGCAGACGATCGGCCTGAGCTTGCCGGAAGAGCAAATCGATTTCACCGATTCGAATGCGATCACCATCGTCGAGAGTGGCAAGGGTTGCGGGGACTCCGTTGATCGTGCAGGCTGAATTGCCGGTGAGGGAGGCGAAGGTGAATTTGCCATCTGCGCACTGGATCTCGCAATGGCGCGGGGCAAGGCCGGTAAGGACGATGTCGACTATTGGGTCTGAGCCGATGCGGACCCGGCCGGAATCGAGTTCAAAGCGAAGACCGGTTTCAGGGCCGCGGACCACTAACAAAAGAGCAGGACTCATAGGAACAAATACGAGGATGACACCTTCCGGGGGAGGGCTGTTAACCCTAGGGTTCATGGATTCACTCGCGGGTTTGCGCTTCAGTGGTTTTCTGCCCGTAAGTTATTGATTCTACGTTGAGAGATTTGTGGCGAGGGGATTGCAACCTAATACTGCGTCCGGCAACGAAGCCGAATGAACTGAAACAAGGAGCAAGACAATGAAAACGATTCTCAAGGCAGTAATGATGACCTCGCTGGCAGTAGCGGGATTTGGGGCAGAGCCGATGGCAAAACTGAAAGTTGGCTTTCCCTTCGTTGTGGGCAAGACGAAGATGCCTGCGGGCGAATACCGGATCTCAGTACCGTCTTACGGGGTGAGGACGCTGAAGATCGAGAGCATGGGCACGGGCCCGGCAGCCTTTCTTGCAGTGCCTGTACAGGACCTGACTCGAGAAGACCAGGGCGGCAGAAAAGTTGAGTTTGTCTGCGAGGGACAGGAATGCAAGATCAGCCGTATCTTCAACCTGGATTCGGGCTATCTGTTCTCAACCGGACAGAAGGTGAAGGCAACGAGTGAACGATTGGTTGTAAAGATCAACTCTGGCAGCACCAAGACCGAATAGGTGCCATGATCTCGAGCCCTTCTCAGACGGAAAGAGAGAGCCGCTGAGATGGATTGGGGCCCGCTAGCTGAGATGCTGGCGGGCTTTTGTGTTTAGGTTCCGGCGGCTTCAGAAAGCTCGCGCGTTGCGGCTGGGGCAACTCGATTGAGGTCAACCCAACGGGAGAGAGTCGATTCGAGAACAGAGAGTGAAATCGGTTTTGAGATGTAATCGTCCATCCCCGATTCCAGGCAGCGTTCACGATCCCCGGGCATGGCATGAGCGGTCATGGCGAGAATCGGAGTGCGCGGCAGGTGTTCTGCTGTCTCCCATTCACGAATCGTTCTGGTTGCCTCAAAGCCATCCATCTCGGGCATCTGACAATCCATCAACACGAGCGGATAGGCAGTAGCTTTGAGAGCTTCCACCGCCTTGGCACCGTTGTCGACGATGTCGGCAAAGAGGCCCAGTTTTTCAAGCATGCGGATGGCGACACGCTGGTTGATCAGGTTGTCTTCGGCAATCAGGATTCGAGAGCTTGAATCGGATCGCGACAATGCTTCCTCGACCAAGCGATGGCTCAGTTCGAGAAGCTCGGACGAGGGCTCAGGAGTAGTGCTGAGACCTTCGATCACCTCAATCAGATTGCTCTGACGGAAGGGGTCTGAGAGCGTCGCGGCAAAGAGAGAGTCATGCTCCCGCTGAACTGCGCGATCGCGCATGCGAACCAATCGCATCAAAGACCGGGCTGGATCAATACCGGCACCGACCAGGAGATTTGCTAAAGAAACCGAACTCATATCCGGCAATTGGTCCTGCACCAGAATCAGAGAGAAGGGTTCGCCCTGGGCCTGAGCATCGCCAGCAAGCAGAATGAGTTCCTGGCCGCTGCTCGCCGTGGTGACATCAAAGCCGAGGCCTAGCAAGACGTGACGGGCGCTTTCCCATTGTTCATGACGAGGGATCGCCACAAGGGCACGCCGCACTTTGGTCCAATCCATGCGCGTCAGCGTGATTGCTGCGCGCTCGGACGCAATCTGAAGGGGAACACGGAACCAGAAGCGTGAGCCCCCTCCGGACCTCAACTCCGTTCCAATTTGTCCCCCCATCATCTCCACCAGTTGCCGGCTGATCGCCAGCCCCAGACCCGTGCCGCCGAAGCGTCGCGTGGTTGAGCCATCCCCTTGTGTAAAGGGCTGGAAGAGGTGAGACTTTAACTCCGGCGCAATGCCAATGCCGGTGTCAAGAACTTCAACTTCGATGTCGCAATTGTTAGCTTCTTTACGACTGATGTGCACGCGGATCACAACCTGACCCGCAGCAGTAAACTTGATGGCATTGCCGGTGAGATTTGTGATCACCTGCTGAATGCGGTAGGGATCCCCGATAAAGGTGGCGGGGAGATCGGTATCGAAAGTGGCGGCGAAGTCGAGGTCTTTTTCCTGTGCCTGTTCGGCGAGAAGTTCCACGACATCTTCAACGCTTTCGCGGAGCTGGAATTCGATTTTTTCAATCTCGACACGGCCCGCCTCGATCTTCGAAAAATCGAGGACGTCATTGATGATGTTCATCAGGTATTGGGCACTGCGACGAACGGCATCGGCGTATTCGCGTTGTTCGGTATCGAGCGAAGTGTCTGAAAGAAGGTCTGTCATGCCGATGATGCCATTCATCGGAGTGCGGATTTCGTGGCTGACATTGGCGAGAAATTCGCTCTTGAGCCGGGATGCATGAAGGGCTTCATCGCGGGCCTCAACCAGTGCCGCTTCTACCTGCTTCATGTGTGAGATGTCGGTGAGCGTGCCTTCGTAGAATTCGATTTCACCTTCAGCAGATTTCACGACACGAGCGTTTTCAAGGACGGTAAGTATCGTGCCGTCTTTGCGTCTGAGACGCAGCTCAAAGTTATTGAGAGCTCCATCGATCTGCAATTGATGCACTGCCAGAGTGCGGTCAACCGGGTCGACATAAAGATCGGTTTCGATCGATGTCTGGCGAAGATCTTCAAGCGAATCGTATCCCAGCATTTCGACAAGAGCGGGGTTGGCTTCGAGAATTTTGCCATCAGAACTGGACCGGTAAACGCCCTCGGAGACGTTTTCAAAAAGTGAGAGAAAGCGTTTTTCGCTGGCAGCCAAAGCCACGCTTTGCTGCTTCAACTCGGTGATGTCGCGCACCACCATCTGCACGGCAGGATGATCCTGGTAAGCGAATTCTGTGGCAACGATTTCAACATCGATCTGCTTGCCGTCGAGACGAGAGAATCGATGGTGTGTCGGCCGAACCTCGCCCGATTCATTGCGAATCTGTGCCCAGTCGAGTTCAGCATCGGCTTCACTGCTGAGTGACTTCAAATCTGTACCGAGGATGCTCTTGGCCGATTCGGCCCCAAACAGGGAGACACCCGTCGCGTTTACGAAAAGGATCTTGCCTTCGCGATGCACGAGGATGGCATCGGGGCTTACTTCGACCAGACGCCGGTAGCGCTCTTCGCTCTCACGCAGGGCACGTTCGGCTTCTTTGCGCTCCATCAGATCGCGGTGATACGCGCGAAGCAGGAAAGCAAGGAATGCTGCCAGCAGGCAGGAGGCGAGCACAAGCAGATTCACTTCCTGCCAGCGATTGGTAATCTCTACTGCAATCTCACGATATTGCTGCCAAAGCCGGGAAGACGCACTGCGCACTTCCTGGAGGGCGCGGCGGATGTTGCCATCGGCTTCATCAAGGTCGGTAGCTTCAATGCTGAGGTTGCGCTCCAGCAGAATGAGAACAGTTTCCAGTCGAATCAGGGAACCTTGAGTTTCGGTATGCATGGCAGGCAGGCGCTTGGCCTCATCTACTGCCTTTTTGAGCCGGATCAGATCCTGGATCATCCGCTGTTGCACTTCTACCGAGGGGTCTTGCTTGCGGACCCCAATGACGGACTCCAGATTCCAGAGCCCCTCCTCCAGACGGTTAAATGCTCGCGCCAATGTCGTGCATTGCTCGAGCCGCTCTTGATGGTCTTGTACGGTGTGTATCTGCTGGTTTCCAGCCAGCAGACTCAATAGGGCCAAAAGGATGATCACCCAGGTCCATAACGCCGATGTAAGGAATCGCTTCATGTGAGACGCAAATTGTTGGTTCACATGGGTATCGTCGGGGACGGGTGAGAACTTGAGGGTGTTTAAGCGAAAACCCTTACTCTATTGTTGGACAGGTCGTACTACGCGTTCGATATGGAGGGCTCGGCCTGAGTTTTCGTCAATATTGATGATCACGCCGTGGAGTTCACCACCGCGTTTTGCGGCTTCCAGGCGAACAGGAAGCGAAGTCAGGAACTTCTTGAGGACAAGGTCTTTGTCTGCGCCGATGACGCCTTCGTAGGGGCCGGTCATGCCGCAATCGGTTTGGTAGGCGGTGCCGCCAGGGAGGATGCGGGTGTCGGCGGTGGGGATATGAGTGTGGGTGCCGATTACTGCAGATACGCGACCATCGAGGTGCCAGCCCATGGCGACTTTTTCGCTGGTGAGTTCGGCATGAAAATCGAGAAAACGAACCTTGATGTTTGCTGGAATCTGCGAAATCAGATTGTCGGCTTCGCGGAAGGGGCAGTCCAGAGGAGTCATCATGGCGCGGCCCTGGATGTTGAGGATCGCGACCTTAACACCGTTGCGGGCTTCGACGTAGATCAGCCCTTTGCCGGGCAGGTCGTGCGGGTAATTGGCGGGCCGGGTGACGCGGGGGCTGCGGTCGAGATATTCGTAGAAGTCGCGCTTGTCCCAGACGTGGTTGCCGGTGGTGATGGCATCAACGCCCATCGAGATGAGTTCGTCAGCAATTTGGGGGGTGACACCGAAGCCGCCTGCCGAGTTTTCGGCATTGGCGATTGTCATTTGAACTCCGTATGTGGCCTGTAGCTCGGCCAGGTGGGAGGCGACCATGTTACGGCCGGTGGAGGCGTAAATGTCGCCAATAAAGAGGAGGTTCATTCGGTAGCTGGAAAGAGTAGTGAAGCGTACATTGACGTACGAATCCCCGTCATTGACCCTCGCTTAAGCTAGGGTGGAACCCACCGCACGCCATTAGGCTTATCCGACGCCACCCGAAGATGGCCGATCTTGCTCACCGGCGTTGAAAACGAGTTAAGGTCCCGATGACTTTGACTGTTGGATCAAATATTGAGGACCCGCCAAACAGCCAACGCACGCTCCACCTCAAGCATAGCCGATAACGGGCTAATTGCTGCCACGGCCGCGATTTTTATCTGTAGATTGCTCGCGCTCGCGATTGAGCTCGACCATGTCGACGGGTTGAGAGAAGTCGCCGAGGAGGTGTTTGACGAAGTAGTCGGCGCGGAGCCAGAAGAAATAGCTTTGGGCGTCGGCATAGCCGTGACGCTTGCCGGGAATGACAAACAGGTCAAAGCGCTTGTTGGCCTTGATAAGGGCGTCGGCTACGCGGAGGGTGGCAGCGGGGTGGACGTTATCGTCCATGTCGCCGGTG
>CANGVB010000171.1 GCA_947456995.1 Bryobacteraceae bacterium
AGTCTTCGGCCTGGTAGGCCCGGACGGTGCGGGTAAAACTACAACCCTGCGTATGCTCTGCGGCCTGGTAGATCCCGACAAGGGTGATGCAGTGGTTGCGGGCCTCGAAGTTGTCAAACACCTCGATCAAGTCAAAGACGCCATCGGCTACATGGCCCAGAAATTCGGCCTCTACGGTGACCTCACCGTCGAAGAGAACATGGATTTCTATGCCGACCTCTTCGGCATCACAGGGCAAGTGCGAGTAGACCTCAAAACCCGCCTGCTCCAGATGACCCGAATGGAGCCCTTCCGCGACCGCCCCGCCGCCAAGCTGTCCGGCGGCATGAAGCAGAAGCTCTCCCTCATGTGTACCCTGCTACACAAACCCCAGATCCTCTTCCTCGACGAGCCCACCAACGGCGTAGACCCCGTCTCCCGCCGCGACTTCTGGCTCATCCTAGAAGAGCTCGTCAAAGACGGCATGACTGTAGTGGTCTCCACCGCCTATCTCGACGAAGCCGAGCGCTGCCACCGTGTCGCTTTGATGGATCGCGGCCGAATCGTCCTCTGCGGCACCCCCGCCGAGCTCAAAGCCAATCTGCCCGAGAAGTGTTACGCCGTCCGCGGAGCCAACCTGCGCGAGATCAAGCACACTCTCGAATCGCGCCCTGGCGTCAGTAGCGTCGAGATGAGCGGCGCGGCCCTGCATCTCTTCCTCAAGCCCGATGCCAAACTCCTCGACATCATTGCCGACCTCGACATTGATGCCGAGCGCATCACACCCACCCTTGAAGACATTCTGATTTCCGAAATTCACCGAGCCGTTGCATGAGTGAGTTCAGCGTAGTCATCGAACACTTAACCAAGCGCTTCGGCACTTTCGTCGCCGTCGACAACGTCACCCTCAACGTCGGCAAAGGTGAAATCTTCGGCTTTCTTGGCCCCAATGGTGCCGGCAAATCCACCACGATCCGCATCCTCTGCGGCCTGCTCGCCCCCACCAGCGGCAAAGCAATAGTAGCTGGCTACAACGTCGCGAGCGACCCCGAACTCGTCCGCGCCAACATCGGCTACATGTCCCAACGCTTCTCCCTATACGACGATCTCACCGTAGCTGAGAACATCGATTTCTTCAGCGGCATCTACGGCGTTGCCAAAGACAAGCGCCCCATCCGTAAGCAATACGCGCTCGACATGTCGGGTCTGGTGGGCCGCGAAGACTCAATGACGCGCACCCTCCCCGGCGGCCTCAAACAACGCCTCGCCCTCGGCTGCGCCATCCTCCACGAGCCACCCATCATCTTTCTCGACGAGCCCACCAGTGGTGTCGACCCCATCGCTCGCCGCAGCTTCTGGGATCTCATCTATCAACTCTCAGAAGCTGGCCAAACCGTCTTCGTAACCACCCACTACATGGATGAGGCCGAATACTGCCACCGCCTCGCGCTCATGTACAAGGGCAAGATGATCTCACTCGGCACGCCAGCCGAGCTCAAACAGGCACTCGGCAAAGGCAGTATGGAAGAAGTCTTCGTCGAAAGCATCGAGCGCGAAGAGGCAGCCAGCGTATGAACTTCCGCCGCTGGTGGGCCGTTACCCGCAAAGAATTTCTGCACATCGTGCGCGACCCGCTCAGCCTCTACATGGCCCTCGCGATCCCGCTCCTGTTGCTGCTCCTCTTCGGTTACGCCCTCAGCCTTGATGTCGATCACGTGCCGACAGCCGTATACGATCTCGATCGAAGCTCCGCCAGCCGCGAACTGATCGAGCAATTCAAAGGCAGCCGCTATTTCGACATCGTCGCCTCGGCCAGCACCCCCGATGAACTCAACGCCGCGATCGACCGAGGCAAGGCCATCATAGGTGTCGTGATTCAGCCCGGCTTCGGCTCAGACCTCAAGGGAGGCCGCGAAGCGAAGGTGCAATTGATCCTTGATGGCAGCGATTCCAACACGGCCAGCATTGCCCTCGGCTACGCCCAAAGCCTCGTCACTCTCTACGGCATTGAAGTTCGTGCCATTGCCCGAGAACGTCTCGGCGCACCCAAAGTGAACTCGATCGACACCCGCATCCGCGTCGTCTTCAACAGCGATCTCAAAAGCCGCAACTACATCGTCCCCGGCCTGATCGCCGTCATTCTGATGATCATCGCCGCCGTCCTCACCAGCCTCTGCGTCGCCCGCGAATGGGAAAACGGCAGCATGGAGCAGCTCCTCTCAACGCCCCTCCGTCCTGTAGAATTCCTCCTCGGCAAACTAGCCGCTTACTTCGCCATCGGCATGATCGATATGGTGATCTGCATCGTCACGGGCGTCTTCCTCTTTGAAGTCCCATTGCGTGGCAGCGCGGTATTGCTTATCGCCAGCTCAGCCCTCTTCTGCTTTGGTGCGCTCTGCTGGGGCATCCTGCTATCAACGATCACCCGCAACCAGGTCATCGCCTATCAGCTCAGCATGATCTCCAGCTTCCTGCCAGCCTTCCTCCTGAGTGGCTTCATCTACTCCATCGACAACATGCCACCGGTAATCCAATTGGTCTCGCGCATCGTGCCGGCCCGTTACTTTGTCACGATCCTCAAGGGCATCTTCCTCAAAGGCGTGGGCATTCAAATCCTTTGGGCCGAGCTGCTAGCTCTGCTCCTCTACGGCTCCATCGTCTTCTTTATTGCCGTCCGCAAAATGCGGGCCAAGGTGGCATAAATCCTATGTGGGAACGCATTCGAGAAATGATCATCAAAGAGCTCAAGCAGACCCTGCGTGAGCCTAAGATGCGCGCCACGCTCATCATGCCGCCGCTGATCCAGTTGCTGGTCTTCGGCTACGCCGTTAACCTCGACGTAGAACACGCCAAGCTCGCCTGGATGGATCAGGATCGCAGCATCGAATCCCGCGAACTCCTCGAACAATTCACCGGCTCCGCCCGCTTCACTGTTGTCCGTTTCCTCGAATCCGAACAAGACACCCACCTCACGCACGACCGCAGCGAAGTAGAAGGCGTCGTCCGCATCCTCCCCGGCTTCGCTGCCGATATCGCTCGCGGCCGCGCGGCCTCCGTGCAGGTGCTCGTCGACGGTACTAACTCAAACACCGCCAGCATCGTCTCAACCCAGTGCACGCAGGTGATCCGCCAGTTCAGCGCCAAAAAACTCGAAAAACTCCAGCGTCAAAAGCTCGTCGGCCGCGCCGTAGACCGCCCCCTCTTTGCCCCACTCCCCACCCTCACCATTGAGCCAAGAGTCTGGTTCAACCCGGAGCTACGCAGCCGCAACTACTTCGTGCCCGGCGTTCTCGTCAACATCATCATGCTGGTTACGCTCTCGCTTACATCCATGGCCATCGTGCGAGAGAAAGAGATCGGCACCATGGAACAGCTCATGGTCACCCCCATCCGGCCCATCGAGTTGATCATCGGCAAGACGCTTCCCTTTGCCGCAATCGGGATGATTCAGCTACTCTTTATCACCATGGTGGGGATGCTGGTATTTCAGGTTCCGCTCAACGGCAGCCCGGGTCTGCTCGTCTTCTCAAGCCTCTTCTTCATCGAGTGCACGCTCGGCCTTGGCCTCTTCATCTCCACCATCTCAAACACCCAACAGCAGGCGATGATGACGACGCTCTTTGTCTTTCAGCCGATGTTCATGCTGAGTGGCTTCAGCTTCCCCATCCGCAACATGCCTGAGATCGTACAGTGGGTCACCTACCTGAACCCTATGCGCTACTTCATGGAAGTAGTGCGAGGAATCTTCCTCAAGGGCGTCGGCATCGAGATCCTCTGGCCGCAGATTTTGGCTCTTGCCGTTCTTGGCACAACGATCCTCGCGATCAGCGCAATGCGCTTCCGCAAGAGGCTCGACTAGCGGTCTGTGTTCTGGCGCTTGTAAGGCTCACGCACGTGCTTAGCGGCTTCTTCCATTGCGCCCTGCGTGTTGTCCTTAGTGCGGATCGCCTGATTGTATTCGCTCACCGCACGCTCACGCTGCCCGGTGATATCGAAGATCTTGCCCAGATTGATGTGGGTCCAGACTTCGGTCCACTTCGGCTCGAGATCGCCATTCAGCACTTCGCGAAACTCATTGGCCGCAGCCTGATAGTTGTTCTGCAGAAAGAAAATCTCGGCCACACGGTAATGCCCGAGTGACGAATTGCGATTCACTTCGAGCGCCTTTTGATACTCCTTGAGCGCCTCCTGGAAGTCACTCACCTCAGCAAACTGCTCACCCTTACGAATCGCTACCGCCACACGAATCTTGTCGTCATAACGCAGCACCTGCATGTCCGGGTCGAGCTTCACAATCACCGGCTTGCCAAAGGTCTCGACGCTGAATTCAGACGAGGTGCCCACCACCTCAACGGTCTTCTCTTCCGGGTTGCCCTCGGTCTCAATCTTCAGCTTCACCGGCATGCGGAAGGTATCGAGATCCTGCGACACCTTGCCGAGAATCCGGAAGCCCTTGGCCGTACGAAACACCGTGTAGGTGAGCTTGAATTCGGGCGCACCTGAGGATTCGATCCACTGAATGAAGAAGTACTGGAGGTCACTGCCATAAGCCTGTTCGGCAACTTTGCGAAGATCGTTGGTAGAAACCTGCTTGTAGGCATAGGTCTTGGCAAAGTTCTTGAGCGTCGCCTCAAACTTGTCCTTACCCAGGAGTCCGCGCAGCATGTTCAGCACAGCCGAACCCTTACCCGCAGTTGCGGCCCAGAACTCCGGCGAATAGTCTTCATAACGGGAACTCTGAATCAGCGGTGGCTCAGGCTGCGTCAGTGCTTCAACATAAACGTCACGCATCTCAGTCTCAACAGCCGAAGGCCCGCCGGTTGACTCGAAATACATCGACTCCGAATATCGTGCCAGCCCATTCACAATCCAGATGTGGTTCCGGGTGGTTGGCGAAAGCAAACCGCCCCACCACTGCCGCGACACCTGATTCACGATCAACCGCTGATTCACCTCTGTACCAATGCCGGAAGGCGAAAGAAACAGCAGGCCGGGTGCCGAATACCCATTCGGAAAACCCTTGAAGGTCTCGGCCAGATACAGGTTCACCGAAGGAGGCTTGCCATTCAAATCCGACAAAAAGTTCATTGCCTTCGACACCATCGCGCCAGTCTCATTCGCCATCGCAACGTTGTTAAAGAACATCGTCGTAGTGACACCCTCAATGCTGGTCTGCACTGGCTTCACCTTCACCAGAGAAAAGCTGCCATAAAGCGCCGGCTGCGTCGTCTTGAAGCTGGTCACCGTGTTTGTCCCAGCCTCGGTCTTCAGATCCACACCAGAGCTCAACACACGAAACTCCGTCGGTGCCGTCACGTTCAGATTCATCGTGTAGCGGTCGCTCGTGTATTCATTCACCGGGAACCAGCGTGCCGGATACAGCAGCGTTGCACCAGTAGCCTCGATCGCCGCAAAGCGGATGCCGTAAACCGGGCTCTCTTCGCGTCCATCAAAACGCCCGTCGTAATCAAAGGTCACTGTGGTGGATTTGCCCTTGGCCAAGGGCTGCGAGAACTGCAAACGGTAATTGAAATCGCTGGTCTTTGAGAACGCTACCGGCCCGCCCGCATCGTCGGTCACATTCGACACACGCATGGCGTCGTTGAAGTCTACCTGGATCGAAGACAGACGGTCGTCCAGCGGCGTGAAGCGCATCTTCACCTTGGCCAGCATCGTTTGCGACGCAGGCGTCACCGCCACATCAATGTCGTAGTGTTCTACGTCGACACGACCGCGGCGATCTTGCTGCGCGTACAGCGCCGCGCTAAGCAACAGAATTGGCAGGAATCTCATTTTGTTCATTCAGGATCTCATCCACAATTCGGGCCGCTACTTCAAACGGATCATGGTCGCTACGTAAAACGCGCGCCACCTCCGCCAGGCCCTCCTTCATATCATCCCGTTCCTTGGCACTCTGAAGCAAACGCAGGGTCTCCACGGCCAGCTTCTCGCCAGTCATGTTTTCCTGCATCAACTCCGGAATCACCTTCTTGCCAGCCACCAGGTTCACCATGGTGTAGAACGGCACATCGACAAGAAATCTTCCAATCAACCAGCTCAGGCCCGTTACCCGATAGAAGCTCACAGTGGGCGCACCCAGCAGCGCGGCTTCCATCGTCACTGTGCCTGAAGCGGCCAGCGCCACATCACAGTGTGCCAGCAATTCCCAGGTTTGACCTTCAATCACATGGATGGCTTCGGGCAGCGAATGGTTAGCAAAAAACATCCGTCCAATCGTGGGCGGGGTCCCTAGTACAAATTGCACGGGCATTTTTGCCCCAATCCGCCCCACCGCATCAATCAACGCCGGCAGATGCCGCGCGATCTCCCCATGCCGGCTCCCCGGCAGCAGCGCCACCATCGGCCGCGCCGGGTCGAGGCCAATCGACCCCAAAAACTCTTCCCGCGTCCGCTTCGCCGCGATATGGCGCGCCATCGGATGCCCAATGTAGCTGGTAGCGACACCCCGGTCGTTAAACCATTTCTCTTCAAACGGAAAAATACAAAGCAGACGCCGCAAGTCATGGCTCATCTGTTTGGCGCGCCCCTGCCGCCAGGCCCAGGCCTGCGGCGCCACCAGATACACCACCGGAATCCCCATCGCCTTCAGCCGTCGTGCCACGCGCAGGTGAAAATCTGGCGAATCGGTCAGGATGGCGAGATCCGGCTTCTCCCGCTCAGCCGCCGCCAGCAGCTTCTGATACTCGCCATAGATCCCCGGCAGATGAGTCACCACCTCCACCAGCCCCACCACACCCAGCTTGCCGGCATCGATCACCGGCCGCACGCCCGCCGCAAGCATCTTCGGTTGCGCGCATCCAAAGAAGTCGAGATCGCTGCGTTTTCGGCGCAAAGCGTCCACCACGCCAGTGGCGTAAAAATCGCCACTCGCTTCCCCTGCCGAGATCAGGATCTTACGCGCCACTTCTACCCAGCGTATCGCGCTATCATTCGGTTGTTGATGACAGAGCGGTTGACGGTGAAGGCATTCGCGGAACGTTTCCGCAAAGAGATGGTTCCTCTCTCGGGGAAGATCAGTTTCTATTCCGCAGGCTTGCGCCTGAACGAAGAAGACGAAAAAGAGCTGATCTACGATCCAGTCGGCAGTTTGCCGCCCATGGTGCGCGAGCTTTTGCCCGACATGTCGATCGTTTTGGTGCCGCATCTGGAAGGCACCGGCGAAGTCACTGTGGTGATGGATCCCCCCAAGAGCGCGGTTAAAGAAGAAGCCGAAGACCGCATCTGGCAGAACGAAACCCTCATCGACAACAACGTCGTGCTCACCTTCGCCGTCCAGGGCTGTGACAGTGGCGAGTATCACTACCGCCTCTTCCGCATCATCGCCGCCAAGGTTGTCGAGCGCGCAGCACCCAAGTTCTGGAACGAATTCGAAGAGATCCTCCGCGACGAACTGAAGCGACGTGTCCATGGGGAAGTTGACGAAGAGAGCTGGAAGGCCAAGGA
>CANGVB010000172.1 GCA_947456995.1 Bryobacteraceae bacterium
CGCTGGACTCCACTGTCACGCTGCACGAAGCCCTCTGTGCTGCGAACTTCACGCTCGCCCACACGCCGGAAGCCATCGTTCGATGAGCCACCACGGACACCTTCGTCGCTGCCGCGTACCATGCCCGATCCGCGGGCCATGTTCTCGATATTCTGTCTCTGCTGTTCAAAGGGAACCCGCTCCACCTGACTCGCCTCGCGACGAGAGGTAAAGCGCTGGTCTTCTCTTGAAGCAAAGTTAGAACCACGAACACCTTCCTGGCTGGCGAAGCGGACGCTCTCGCGACTTGGCGCTATTCCTACCGGTCCGCGAAACTCTGAAGCATTCGACAAATCGGAATTACGTGCGGCGCGATAGCCATTGGAGTTGCCACCTTCGTGAGCAATACCACGGTTGAAGTTCTGGGCTTCTACATAGCTGACCCCACCATCGACACGAGCATTGCGGTAGATGTTGGTGATGTTTACGTTGTTCACAATCGTGGTGTTGTTGAATCCACGATTGCCGTAAAAGCCACGGCCGTACCAACGGTTGTAGGTCTCAAAGGGAGCGAGCGGAACCCAGCCCACGTTGCCCCAACCAAAGCCGATACCGACTCCGAAGCCACCGCGGCCAAAGCCAACGAAGCTCACCAGAGCGGGCGACCAGAAGTGACGTGCGCCACCTGCGCCAGGCCACCAGCACCAGCGACCAGCATTGTTAAACCAGCGGCCATAGTGATAGGGCGCCCAACCCCAGGGGTCATAACTCACCCAGCTCCAGCCGTAGTAATCCAGCCACGACCAGCGGCCGGTGCGGTAAGGAGCCCAGCCAGCAGCCACCCGGGGCTGCCAGACATTGCCATAGGGCGCGCTGTAGACCCAGTCGCCATAAGCGTCGAGTTGTTCGCCGCCGTAGACGCCCTGGGGTAGATATTGCCTGCTGCGCGAGGAAGCAAGTTCCTGATCGCGGCTGCGATTCCATTGATCCCAGCTGTCGATGGGAGCTTCAGAAAGGGTCTGGAAGCTGGCCTCACCGCCATTGGTGTTCTGAATCCGGAGCGTTCTGCCCTGCCCCAGCTTGCGCGAACCCTGAGGAGTGAAAATGTCGAGTTCGCCATCGCGAACGGTAATTTCGGTGGAACCATCCTCGAGCACCTGCACGCGGTATTCGCCCTTACGCAGAGGACGGAGACTGGCTACAGGCGTATTGATGTCGACTTCCGACTGTGAATTCTGCCAGACCTTAAACGTCACAAGGCCAACCGGCAGATTGATTTGAAATCGCTGGTATTGGAGTTCAGCCAGACGAATCTCGGTGTTAGATCCAAGCCGAATCATGTTGGCGAAATCGAATTGCAACTCGGCCCGAGCGCCCACACCAGTGAGCAAACGATCCTGAGCTACCAGCGGCGCATTGATGGTCGCGGCAACATTATCTCCACTATCCCCCCGTCGCACAGAGACATCTCCGGCGACCACACTCACCCGTGCCACACCGCGCGAGGCATCATCATCCTGCTGCGCAAATGCCGGGATCAAAGATCCGACCAAGGTACCAAGCGTGAATAGTATGCGTCTCATAACGTCAACCTTTCGCATATTGTCCTTACATTTCCTTTGCCAAAGAGCTAACTCGTTGGAGATACTAGCTTTTGTGACGGATTCCCGCCCCGGACCAGCGTCCTTGACTGGTGCTTTTCAACCACTCCTGGCTATAGCCAACCGCATTGCGGGTCCAGCCCTGCTGTTTGGGTTGATGGTGCTTGCGTATTGGCGCATCCTGCTGACCGACCAGTATTCCTGGCTGAACGGCTACGATTTGAGCAGTCAGGTGATGCCCTGGTTGCAGTTTCAAGCCGGAGAA
Organism: Bryobacteraceae bacterium; assembly: GCA_947456995.1. Classification (GTDB taxonomy): domain Bacteria; phylum Acidobacteriota; class Terriglobia; order Bryobacterales; family Bryobacteraceae; genus Bryobacter. The sequence goes on from CANGVB010000172.1 coordinate 1,846, forward strand.
TGGCATGCGGGGCGAATGCCTCTCTGGAGCCCTTACGAATGGGGAGGGCAGAATCTGCTCGGGCAGGGCCAGCCTGGGGTGATGAATCCGCTGAACTGGCTGCTGTTTGGCGCCCCGCTGCGCCGGGGCTGGATTCGCCAGGGCGTTCTGCACTGGTGGTTCTTTCTGCTTCACTTCATTGGCGCGTTGAATCTTTATTGGCTGGTTCGCTCACTCGGCACAGGAAGAATTCCCGCCGTGTTTGGTGGGCTTTGCTTTGGGCTCTTTGGTTTTCTTGGCTCCAACGACTGGCCGCAGATGATCAGCGGCCTGATCTGGGCACCGCTGGTATTTTTGTTTTTACTCAAGTCGGAATCGAGCGATCGCCCCTGGCGCGAGGCCTCGCTGGCTGGTTTCTTTCTTGGCCTTGCCTGGCTGAGTGGGCATCACCAGTTGCCGATCTTCGTCAGCCTCAGCGTGCTGGCAACGGCCGTTGCGTTGCGGATCTATCCGGCGATGCTCAGTTTTGCGATTGCAGGCTTGATTGCAGCACCGCAGCTATTGCCGGGACTGGCTTACGGCAAGCTTGCCATACGCTGGGTCGGGATGGAAAGTCCCGTTGGCTGGCAAGACAAGGTGGCCTACTTCGTACACGAGCAATATGCCAGTATTCCGGCTTCGCTCTTATCGATTCTGCTGCCAGGGGCAGAGACCCACACCAGCTTGTTTCTGGGTTCAACTGCTTTGGTGCTGGCGATTTGGGCCATCCGTTCGCAGTGGGAGCGAAGAGTGGTTCGACTCTTTCTTGGCCTTGGAATCGGTGCGGTACTTTATGCGCTCGGAAGATTTGGCGGCTTTGAGCCACTGCTCTATAGCCTGGTGCCGATGATTGAAAAGGCGCGCAGCCCTTCGATGGCGGCTGCGATTTTCACGCTTTCGTTTGCAGTTCTCGCGGCCCTTGGATTTGAATCGCTTCGCCTCACGCACACCCACAAATCGATGGCCCGCCTGCACTGGATTTTCGCCGGAGCCGTGATCGGTCTGTTCAGCGTTGCAAAGCTGATTCCCGCCAACCAGTCGCAACTGGAGCAACGCTGGTTTGGAGTGGCGTTTGTTAGCCTTCTGATCGGCTTTGCCTATTTTGCGCTGCAAAACGGAAAGATCACATCCCGGCAGTTTAGTGTCCTGCTGCTGGCGGCCGTCATGATCGAAGCCTCCAACATGACCTACTTTGACATGGGCAACCGGCATGACAAGAATGTGCCGAATTTGCTGGAGCCCATGTCGCACCATCAGGATGTGCGTGAGTTTCTGGCCACCCGGCCTGGGCCAGTCCGTATCACTGTTGACGATCAGGCCATCAAGTTCAATTTTGGCGACTGGCATGGGATCGAAGTGATGGGTGGCTACCTCGCCAGCCTCACCAGGACTCATTCTGAAGTGGATTGGTTTCGGCCCCGCACGCTACAACTGGCTGGAATTGGCTATCACGTTGGGCCAACTTCACGAGCGGAGGGATCGAAGTTAGTGTTTGAGGGAGAAGGTGGAATCAATGTCTGGGAGTACCCGGATGCGGTGTTTCCGCGAGCATGGCTATCGAGCGCCACACTCTCATATCGCAACCCGTCAGAGCTGGCCACATTGCTCGAAACAGACACGCTCAACCTGAACCAAACGACACTGACGCAGACCACTGTAGCTGGGCTGGAAGTCTGCCCGGCTGGCGCCGTTACGCTGCTGAAGCACGACCCTGGCCAAGTGCAAATCAGTGCGCAGGCCAACTGTAAGTCGTTACTGGTCCTTGCCGATTCCGACGATCCAGGCTGGAGTGTGACCGTAGATGGCCAAAGCGCAGAGAAAATCACTGTGTTTCATGCTCTGCGGGGAGTGGTGGTACCCAAGGGTAATCATCGGGTGGAGTGGAGCTATTCGCCTTCAGGCTTCCGGCCGGGCCTTGCATTCGCTGGCTTGGGGCTAGTGCTGATTGCAGGCTTGCAGTTTTGGAATCCAAAGGGGCGAATCAAACCAGTGCAGCGCTAAAGTCTGAAGACTCCTGACAGAGCCGCTCGAGGATTTCATCCACGACGCCAGTGGGCAGCGATTCTTCAGACGCGGCTAACCTCGCAATGCTGTCGCCCAGAACATCCCGGCAGACCCAGCGGAAAGTTTCATCCTCATGACGGGCTTTCGCGCCCAGTTGGGCCAGAACCCGCGCAATGGCGATGGATGCCCGAATACTGGGTTGATCCCCATGCTCGCTCACCACTCTGAGCATTCGAACCAAATCCACTACGGATTGGACGTCCTCCAGCCCTAATCTCGATTTCGATGCCACGATGGCGACTTCGGCCTGGAGGGAGTAAGCGTCCAGCCGAACGGTGACGAGGCGATCGAGCAAGGCAGTCTGACTATGGCTCACGCTCATCTCCTGAGGATTTGAAGTCAGGATCAGGTGGAAGTCAGGATGAACCCGCAGATACGGTTGCCCCGCCCTGTTTCGGTTTGCCAGGTGGAGGATACCTTCTCCGAGGACACTGTTGAGAACACTGTTGGCCTCGGGGCTGGATCGTGTGAAATCGTCGTAGACCAGGGTATGGCCGTGCTGGCAGGCTGCGGCCAGACGATCTTCTTCTCCAATCGTTCTGACCGTCTCATCCATTCTGAGAATGGAGTGAATAAACTGATCGGTATCCTGAGTGCGGCGGCCAGGCAGATCTCTACCCAGAATTTCAGCGCGGCCGATACGGGGCTCGCCCTGCATCAGAATCACAGGCCGACCGAGTGCGGCGGCCAGATGTAAAGCTACAACCGTCTTGCCACTTGCCACCGGGCCAGAGAGATGTACGGCAGAGTTGGCAGTAAGGTGAGCAAGCGCTCTGGTTGTAGTGGATTTAAGCTCTGGGCTTTCAACCAAACCCGTGAGTGAGCCATCGATCATATACGCAAATCTCCTAAGTGAACCTGCCGCCGGTCTGACGATTTCATTCCCTCAACCAATCTGGTGATGCTGGCTAGCACTTTGGCAGTTGCTTCTCTCTCGGCGAGCACTTCGGCATCTTCCGGCGGGCCCGGCAGGTCTTCAACCACTTTCATGACCCGCCCTAAATCTGCCTCGATTTGAGTGAATCGATCCCGCAGGTGCGAAAGATCGGCAAGCCCGTGATCTGGCGATTGCAGCAGGTCTATGGCCCTTGCCATGCCGGCTTCGAGGCGAGTCAAACGATCTTGCAATGCCCCGGCGTCTGGCATCTGAGTCTGAGATTTACGAAATTCCAAGGCAAGAGCGTCCACGGTGTGGCTGAGCTTGTGAGCGTCACGGCCGAGGGAGGCGAAGATTTGGTCAAAGCTCTTTACCTGTTCACTGAGGCGAGTGCCACTAAGATCGAGGGAGCGAAGGTCGCTGCGAAGTACCTCTATTTTTTGATCGATCGAATGCACTCTGGCAGCAAGGGCTTCAAGCGATTGGTGGCTCAGGGAATCTGTAATGGTGCCGTTCTGTAGACGAGCTTCGAGGAGAGATAGGCGAGCTTCGATATCAGGGGGCAGACTTGAAGGTGCTTCTGCAGCTAGAGTTTGAGGGATCGCAACTGGCGTGGCTGGGGAAAACTGTTGCAAGGTAGCCCGGCGAGCTTCGCGACCCGAAGTATCAGCCACACCAGTATCCGCAACGCACTGAAGAACCATTTTCTTCAAGAGCAACTTGCGGGCTCCAGCGGCTTTAGCCAGCTCAATAATACTTGTGCCCGAATCGGACTGACTCATCGACGGCTTGCTCCCGGCGCACACAAAGGTGCCTGATTAGTGGGACCGAAAATCGCGTTGGCCGGGCGGCTCAAGCTCGGCCCGGGATGGCGAACGCTCATCCCGGCCTTACGGCTCGTATCCCTCTTCGGCGAGCAGACGAGGAGTTTTAGTGTTTTTTTCGTTTACAGCAGATTTTTTCTACCAATAGCCAAGCCGCTGCCCCAGTTCTGCCATACGCTTCTGTAAACGGCGGTAATGGTCTCGAAATTCGGATGTCTGGGTGTGCAGGCAGAGTAATGACTCGGCCTGGGAGAGATGATCGCTCAAATCACTGGGGGATCGTCGCTCGGCCAGATCGCCCCACCAGCGGTTGATTTCTTCCACCGCGCGCTGCTCAAAGGCCCTGCTCTCGAGCAACTGAGTGATCTCCTGATTCAGGGCCTGGTATTCGAATTCAAGCATGCGCCGGCCTTGATCTGGAAGCTCAACCACTGCCGTTTCCTCCGAGATCAGTTATCGGAGGATCAGCATCAATCTTGAGCGAACGGGTCTATTTAGCCGCGATGATTTCGAGCAGTTCGATATCAAAGAGGAGAGCTGCGCCGCCAGGGATCGAAGGACGGCCGCTATCGCCGTAAGCGATGCTCGACGGGCAAACCAGCTTGGCCTTGCCGCCTACCTTCATCTTCTGTACGCCTTCAGTCCAGCAGGGGATTACCTGCCCGAGCGGAAATTGCGCGGGCTCGTTGCGCTTGTAGGAGCTGTCAAATTCGGTGCCGTCGGTGAGGGTGCCACGATAGTGAACCTTCACTGTGTCGCTCGCTGTCGGGGAAGCTCCGGTACCGGGACTGACTTCTTTGTAGATCAGACCAGACTCCGTCTTGAGCGCACCCAACTCGGCTGCGGCCTTTACGAGATAAGCGGCGGAGTTTGCCTTTTCCCGTTCTGCAACGCGTGCGGCACGGCTCTGTTGCAGGCCCTGCAGTTTGGGGCCCCACTCTTCGATCGGTACGGCAGGCTGCTTGGCGGCTGCGTCAGCAATGGCGCGCTGCACGATTGCGATGTCGGCGGCCGAAAGATCAAAAGACTGAATCGAGCGATAGATCGACAAACCAAGTGCATAGACGGTTTTTTCGTCGTCTGTGTTCAGCGTTGCGACGGGAGCAGCTTTCGGGGCTACAGCAGGCTTTGGAGCAGTCCTGACCGCGGGCTTTGCGACGGGAGCCCCGGGAGCCTTAGCGGCTGCAGGAGCAGGAGCCTTCGCGGCGGGAGTCGCGGTTTTGGCGGCGGGAGTTTTTGCCGCTGGGGCCGGGCCTTTCGCGGCTGGCGCCTGAGCCATCAAAAGAACAAGTAAAGTCGGAGCGAAACACATCCCTTCAGCTTAGCGAAGTTGCGCTGCCGGTGAGAGATCCAGACGAGTCTCGCGCATACGCCGAGCCTTCATATCACCGAGAAACTTTTCCCGGTGGCTTAGATTCAGATCCACTTCCGCATAGGTAGCAGTGCCATTGGCTTTCGCTTCACTCAGGCGATCCCCCATCGGATTTTGAATATAGGTGGGATGATCATAGCCGCTGGATACCAGTGTGAAGCGGCCTTCGATACTACGGGCCTTTGCCAGCCATTCGTTGCCGCCCCAGATTGGCATGGCCACCACTTCTGCCCCTTGCATCGCGAGGAGCTTCGAGGGCTCGGCGAAGAAAACGTCGTAGCAAACCATGATGCCCAGCTTGCCGAAGTCGGTATCAAACACCATCATTTTGTCGCCTGGGGAAAGCCCTCGCTCAATCTCTTCGCGCGGCAACATCACCTTGCGATATTTGCCAGCCAGTTTGCCTTCGCGGTCCAGCAGGATTGCGGTGTTATAGATAAA
>CANGVB010000173.1 GCA_947456995.1 Bryobacteraceae bacterium
GATCGAACCATAGAAAAGCAACGCCGCTGGGCCTTTTTGGGCGCGGCGGCGTTTCTTGATTTGCGAATTGTGGGCCGGCTTAGCTTTTGGTGAAGACCGGCGAGGTGAGCGTGCCGGTGGAATCGGCGAAGCTTTCCACCTGTACGTTGAGCGAGCGGAGGATGCTGAGGTACATGTTGGACATGCGCAGCTCTCCGTTGCGGAAGTACTTGTTGTGCTTGAGGCCCATGTTGGCACCGCCGGCGACCAGCGTGGGCAGGTTGCGCGGGGTGTGTGTGGTGCTGGCACCGGAGCCGAAGAGCACAATCGAATTGTCGAGGAGGCTGCCGTCGCGATCCTTGTAATGATTCAGGCGGCCGAGGAAGTAGGCGATTTGTTCGGCGAGGAACTTGTCGTACTTGGCGAAGTTCAACTGGCCTTCCTTGTCGGTGGCGTGTGAGAGATTGTGGTGGGTCTTGCCGAGGCCCATCTTGATCGGGAAGGTATCGGAGATGCCCATGCCGTCTTCGCGATTGAGCATGAAGGCGACAGAGCGGGTGATGTCCGCATCAAAGGCCAGCGTGATCAGATCGAACATGGTGCGGTAGAAGTCTGCCGGCTCGCCTTCGTTGCTGGCATCGAGGTTGAGGTGAGAGTAATCCTGCTTCTTGAGCGGAATGTCGATCCACTTCTCGCTGGCGATGAGGCGGGATTCGACTTCGTTGAGCGAGGTGAGGTATTGGTCCATGCGCTCGCGGTCGGACTTGCCGAGGCTGGCATCGAGGTCTTTGGCAGACTGTGCGACAGCGTCGACTAGCTTGATGCGGTGCTGGAGACGGGCATGCTCTTCGACGAGCGAGCCACGGTCGCCTTTGAAGAGGCGGTCAAAGATGCGGCGGGGGCTGTTCTCTGCCGGGATGGGGCGGCCTTCGAGGCTGTAGGAGATGGTGCCGGTGCGGGAGAGGAAGCCGGTGCCAGCGTCGATCGATAGAATCAGCGAGGGCTGGCGGCAGTACTGCTTGGTGTGCAGGGCAACCATCTGGTCGAGGCCGACGGTGTTGTAGGTGCCGGGCTTGGGATTGTGGAGAGGCGCGCCGGTGAGCCACATGTCAGAGCAGGTGTGCGGGTCTGCCTTGGGGCCGGAGGGATGATGCAAGCCACCGATGAAGCTGAGGTGCTTACGGAAGGGAGCGAGCGGCTCTGTGGACTTGCCGAAGACAAATTCGCCGTTGCTCTCGGCCGTCGGGAACCAGGACCACTCATCGATCTTGTGTTCGGCCTTGGGCAGTGACATGCCGTTGGCGGTATAGATGGCGCAGAATCGGCGCGGGGAAAGCTCTGTAACTTCTGCTCCCATGGCGTCGAGAACTGGCAGGGCGAGGCTGACGCCACCGAGTCCGCGAAGGAATGCGCGGCGGTCGAGTTGGATGGAGTTGCTCATGAGTTTGTTATTTCTCCCGGAAAATTGGACTGGCAGCAACGAACTGAATCATGTCCCGCATACGGTACCCGGAGGCGCGAAGGGTTTTGCCTTCTGTCTTCAGGTAGTTGACTTCATTATAAGTGAGAGTACGGCCGCAGGCGTAGGTTGCGAGGTGCTTGAGTACTGAGAAGGCTACCTGATCGATGCGGTCTTGCGCGAGGTATTTTCTGAATTCGTCGATGTTGTTGACGACGGTGGAATCTGGCAGCTTGCTTGAGGCGTCAGCTGGCTTGGGCTTGATGAGGCCGTTGGCATCGTACTGTTCGAGAGCGACGCCCCAGGGGTCGATCTTGAGGTGGCACTGCATGCAGACGGTGCCGGAACGATGTTGTTCGAGACGCTGGCGAAGGGTGAGACCCTTGGTGTCTTCCTGCAGGGCAGGGACATTGGGCGGAGGATCTGAAGGCGGCTCGGCGATGATACGACGGGCGAGCCAGGCGCCGCGCTTGATGGGGTTGGATTCGCGGCCGTCGGAGAGGCCAGCGAGCAGGGAAGCCTGAGTGAGGACGCCACCGAGTTCGGGCTTGTTGTGGGTGATGACTTTGAAGTCGAAGCCGCCCTCTGTCTTGTTGCCGAGGCCGTAGTAAGTGGCAACGGTTTCGTTGGCTACGATGTAGTCCGAGGAGATGAGCTGAGAGGCAGGGAGATTGTTGCGGAAGAGGTGCTCCACAAACTGGATGGGCTCTTTCTTGAGTTCTGCACGGACGTCGCGAGTAAGGTTGGGGAAGAGCTTCTTGTCGGGCTCAAGCACAGCAAACTTGTCGAGGGCGAGCCACTGCTGAACGAACTCATTGGTGAAGCGTGAGAAACGGGGGCTGGCTACGAGACGGTCGATCTCAGCGTTGATGTTTTTGTTGAGCGTGCCGGAGGCGGCCAGGGCAAGAGTGGTGCGGTCTGGCGGCGAGTTGGTGAGGAAGTAAGAGAGCTTCGAGGCGAGCTCATGAGGGCTGAGCGGCTCGGGCTTGGGGGTGGAACTCTGTTCGACGAGGAAGAGGAACTGAGGCGAGGTAAGAGTGACGATGAAGGCATCCTTGACGGCATCGGTGAAGGATGCGCCGCCGGCGGCTGCTTTGGCGTAAACGGCGGTGAGGCGGTTCACTTCTACAGGTGTGACGGGACGACGCCAGGCGCGAGTGGCAAAGCTGCGGATGACTTGCGTCGCGTAGGTCTTGTCGTCGATGCCGGCGGGCCGGGCCGGGAAGAGATTGCGGTGGGCGGGTGGGGGCCAGGATTCGAGGAAGGGCCCTTCGAATTCAACAGTGCGGATGAGGAGCCGGGGCATGTCGCGGCCATCGGTGTACTCGCTGCGGATGCCGAATTCCTTGACGCCGGCCAGATAGTTGACGTTATCTTTTTCGACGTTGGGTTGCGGGTAGTTGTTGAGAACGCCTTCAAAAGTGAAGCGTGCGAGGTTGGTACCAGGAACGAGGACGGGCTTGCCGACAGGGTAGAGCGAGCTGCCGCAATCGCGGCGGAAGCCGAGGTGGACGCCAAGACGAGGAACGCGTTTCTCGAGCACGGCGAGGCGCTGGAGTGCCGCAGCGTTGGTGACAGGAGTGAGGACGAGGCGATCGAGTGCTGCTACGCCGGCGGGCTTGGCCTTGACAGCGAGCGGCCCGGCGGGCAAGCGCACGTGTAGGAAGCCAGCTTGAAGCGTGCCGCTGAACTGACGGTCACCCAGGGACACAGTGACGTCCTGGATGCGTTCTGGCGGAGGCAGTGCATATTGGCGGCCAGGTTCGATGAGGGCCTGGATTTCGGGCATGGCGAGAACGCGAGTATAGATGCGGACGTCGTCGATCAAACCTTTGAACGATTGTGGCTGCTTGGGGACGCGGCCGAAGTGGAGTTCGACATTGGGGTTGTCGAGCGGGGCAGGGCTGATATTGCCTTCGGCGACCTGGTAGCCGTTGACGTAAATGCGGGACTGGTTGAGCCGCGGGGCACTGATGGTGATGTGTTGCCAGGTGTTGGGACGCAGCACACCGGGAGGGGTAGTGATGGTGCCGTTGGGTGTGCCATCGGGGCCGGTGGTTGCAAAGCGGAGTGAGCCGCGGTTGTCGGGGATGTCGAGCACCCAGCCGGGTGTGTATTCTAAAGCGCCAGCGGCGAGAATGCCGGACTTGGTGATTGCGCTGGGGCGGATCCAGAGAGAGATCGTGAAGCTGGTGATGTGGAGATTATTCTCGGCGCTGCGCGGGACTGTCGCGAAGTCGTCTCCACCGTTGAGTGAAAGGGCTTTGCCGAAGGGAGAGTCTGCGAGGGATGCGTTGCCGTTCAATTTGATCTGCGGGTTGGGCGCATCAAAGGCGTAGACGCCGATGCGGGATTGAGTAATTTTGGAGCTGTCTGTGGGGGGACGCTCAACCTGGCCCTGTGCACGGTAGATGTCGACCTGGTAGACGCCGGGCTTGGGGATCTGAATGGTCTTGGTTTCTGTGGGCTCAGGGACGGTGATTGCGCCCGGGGTGGAAGCGGGTGCGGCCGGTGTGTCTTTGTCGAGCATCAAGCCGTCGTTGTATTTTGCAGCGGTGACGGTAACGCGGAAGCGGCCGTTGTCGGGTAGCTCACGGATCGGGATCTTGAAATTCGCTTTGGGGCCGTAGGTGCCGTCACCCTCGAAGATTTCATCGTTGGGGATGGCGGGGCGCAGGAGGAGGCCTTCAGGTACAACGGAATGAGCCTTGCCTTTGGGGTAGCCACCGGAGCCGCGCATGTCGGCAAAAACAGAGTGATAGATGCTGTCGAAGTCGCGCCAGCCGCGGACGGTATCGTTGCCCTGATAGCCCTCGATGAAGCGGTACTTGGTGCGCATGCGGAAGGGTGTGAAGGCGAAGGGCTTGGCGGGGGTGAGCTCTGTAACGGTGAACTCAGAGGGGTCCAGCAGTGCGCTGCCGGCACCGAGAACGAGCTTGTCTTTGATGGGGGTTTGGTTGATGCCGGTGCCGAAGTCCATGCGGAAATTCTGAACCACGGGCTTCTGTTGGGGATCGACGATGGCGCGGGAGAGAGCCTTGTTTGCGATTTCAAAATAGGCTTCGAGGAGAAGCGGTGAAAGCTGGAGGGTGTCGTTGTTATTGACGAAGCCATCGGCAGAGATCGCGTCGGGCGGGAGGATATCGGTGACTTCGTCTTCCAGGGAGAGAAGGTCACGCAGAGTATTGCGGTATTGAGAAACGGTAAGGCGGCGGGCGATGCCGTTTTTGGGGGCGGGGCGCAGGCGGGCAATCTCAAGCCCTTGACCGATCCAGGCAGTTGCTTTTTGGCGCTCTTCGTCCTTCGGCTTGGGCAAGCCTTTTGGGGGCATGGTGCCATTTTCAACGCGATGGCGGATGCCTTCCCAGAGGCGAATGTGGCGCTCGTCGAGTGAAGCGTCGAGGTGGTCTACGCGCACGCCCGCAGTTGGATTGTCGGTGTTATGACACTTGACGCAGTGGGTGGTGAGGAAGGGTTTGACGTCGGTGGCGAAGGTTGTAGCGTCTGCGGCAGGAGGCGTGGATTGAGCGGTGAGGTAGTGGGTTGCACCGGCAAGGGCGGCCAGTGTCAGGGCAGCGTAGAGGGGGAAGGAGCGACTCGGTTGAAAAAGCTTCATATGGGTCGAGAGATGACATCATCCTATCATTTTTCTGAATTTTGGATTCGTGCATTTGCTTATGTGGTAAGCAAAACGAACGGCCCGGATGAATCCGGGCCGTGTTCAGATCAAGCGCTTGAGTGGTATCAGAAGTAGAGTTTCAAGGCAGCCTGCATGATGCGTGAATCGCGGGCACTGGTGATACGGCCGAAATTGACGTTTTGTACAGCGGCAATGGGGTTGAGGAAGTTTGGCTTGTTGAGGGCGTTGAAGACTTCCCAACGGAACTCAAGCCGCCGCCGTTCGGTAAAGCTAAAGGCCTTGAAGGCGCCAAGGTCGAAGTTGATGATTCCCGGCCCGAACAGGGTGTTTCTGCTGGAAGTGCCAAAGGTGCCGAGGGCGGGGAGGGCGAAGGCTGTTGTGTCGAAATAGCGAGGAATCATTTCTCCACGAGAGCGGTCTCCGTAAACGTCGGGAGTCTTGAGGATGTCGGCACGGTCGCGACCGATGCCGGCAAGGCTGCGGTCTACACCGGCGCTTACGCTGAAGGGCAGTCCTGTCTGGAAGGTGGAGATCCCGTTGAGCTGCCAGCCAGCGAGCAGATACTTCTTGAAGCCATTGGCGCCGCGTCCAAAGGGGAGATCCCACAGGACGCTGTTGACGACGCGATGGCGGACATCGAAGTCGCTGGGGCCCTTGTCGAGGTTTTGGCGGAAGGGATTCGTGGACTGGTTGCCGGTGCCGGAGTTGCCGTCGTTCGAGGCGAGGTCGAGGCTCTTGGCCCAGGCATAACTGCCGAGGATGGAGAATCCGCCACTGAGGCGGCGGTTCCAACTGATCTGGAGTGAATGGTAAGTGGAGTTTGCCGTGGACTGAGTGGAGCGGATCTCGCCGAAGCCCTGGTAGATACGTCTTGCATCGACGTTACCAGTGGTGGATTGACCGGCGGCAAAGATGGCTGGATTGATGTTTTGGCCGACCATGAACTTCGTGCCTTTGCTGCCGATGTAGGCGACGGTGAGTACTGTCTTCCAGAGCACTTCGCGCTGCACGTTGAGGTTCCACTGTTGCATGTAGCCGCTGGTGAAATCGGGGTCCACGGAGTTGTGTGTGACAGGTGCGATGAAGGCGCGTCTTGCGCGGTCTTCGGCAGTAACGGGTGGTGTGTAATTCCGGAGTGTTTGCAGTTGTCCGGGGTTTGTGGCGTAGGGGTCGCTGAGTTGAACGGTGAAGGTGCGAAGCCCAAAGGAGAAGGGCTGATTAATCGAATTTGTGTTCAGGCCGACAAGGCGCAAGGTATCCCAGAAGATGCCGTAACCACCACGGATACTGGTTTTGCCATTGCCGAAGGGGTCCCAGGCAAAGCCGAAGCGCGGTGCGGGCTTGTTCCAGTCGTTATTGACGATGCCATTGGGGATGCCTGCATCGCCGGGGAAGAGGGCACCGAGAGGAGCACGCGGATATACGGTAGATTGCTGGCCGGCGCGGAAGGCACCGAGTTCTTCATTCTTCTCTTTCACCATCAGGAAGGGTTCCCAGCGCAAGCCGAGATTCAGAGTGAGGCGCCGGGTGACACGCCAGTCGTCCTGGAAGTAAAGGAAGGGAGTCCACTTGAACTGATTGGCGCGGATCGGGGAGTTCTGGTAAACATCGTTGGCTGCGCCGAGGAAGAAGTCTGCATAACCGTAGCCCTGGTTGCCACTTCGTTGGCCGTTGACGCTGAACTGGGTATCTTTCTGGAAGAATTCACGGCCGTTGCGGCGTACCTTGGAGATTTCTCCGCCAAAGGTCATGGTGTGGTTGCCCTTGGTGTAAGTGAGGTTATCGATGAACTGATAGTTCATCATGTAGCTCTGGAAGTTGGTGTCGACGCGGACATTGAGGCCGTTGCTGATGCCGATGGCCCAGTCTGTCGGGACGCCTTCAGGAGAAAGGCTGATGCAGCTTCTGCAGCCGAGTGCGGCCCAGTCGAGGGCGGGCGCGGTGGCCAGGGGGGCGCGGACGAAAGTGTTTCTTGCAACGGTGGCTGTGGCGGTGTTGACCAGGTTGGGTGAAAAGACGGTGCTGTGATTCAGCGTGGAATTGTAGGTGACCCAATTGTTTTGAGAATTGAACAGGAGCAGGCCGGCATTCTGGTTGCGACGGAAGTCGTCGAAGAACATGCGGAAGTTGGTGCGCTGTTTTTCGTTGAAGTTGTGGTCGAGCTTGATTGTGATCTGGTCCTCTTCGGTTGGGAGCGAAACGTTATAGGCAAAAATGTTTCCAGTGCGGTTGGGGAGGGGCATGAAGACAGAGGAGAATCTGGTAGCCACCGGATCGAGGCGGGAGGAAGGGATGACATTGTTGGGGAAGGGAATGCCCTGGGGGTTCTGGGCGTTGAC
>CANGVB010000174.1 GCA_947456995.1 Bryobacteraceae bacterium
ATGGCCTCTGGCATCGATGGAGCTCTCTGGTTTACCACCGTCCAGGGCATCAGCCGCTACAAAGACAAGGCCTGGACCCATTGGTCCAAGCAGAATGGCCTTGTTTATAGTTCCATTTTCTTTGTACTTCCCCAAACCGACGGTGCCGCTTATTTTATCGATCGCCGCACTGGCCTCGGCCAGATCGGCATCGACGGCAAGGTCAGCTACCATGTGCTTGGCAAATCCCCCCCGGCTCAGGCCACCTGGGAATTACGCGAAGACCCTCAGGGCATCCTCTGGCTCTCCACTCGAGGCGGCCTCATGCTCCGACGGGAAGGAGAATGGAGCAGCATCGGTCCCTCGGCTGGCCTCGAAAATCCCGAAATCTGGCCCATCGCTTTCTGGCGAAACCACATCTGTACCGGCAGTGATGGCAGTGGTTTGTATTGCCTCAGCCGTGAAGCCCTCAATCGCCCGGTCCCCAGGCTCGTTGTCCTGCCCCCAAAGATCAACGGCTCCACAGCCATTCTCGATTGGCGTGTCTTCGGCTTCGGCGAATCCAGCTCCGGTGATGGCCATCTCGCACGCTTTCGCCTCGACGGTGGCCCCTGGTCCGAATGGCTCTCTACCGGCACCACAACCGTCTCTGACCTCACCCACGGCAAACACTCCATTCACTTCGAGGCCAAAGACCAATTCGGCACCAAAGCAAAGCCCATCCACAACCTTTCTTTCGATGTCCCGGCTCCTTTGCTGCAACAACCTGCTTTCTTCGTCCCGGTGGGTATCAGTATCGTTGCAGCCATCCTCGCCGTTTACGCCTTCATCAACCGCACCTATCAGCACAATCGCAAACTGGCCGAAAAAGAAGAAAGCTTCCGCGCCCTCATCGAATACAGCTCGGTCGGCATTACCCTCTGGGATCACAACCGCCGCGTCTTCTACGCCAGCCCCGCCCTGCGCATCATCCTCGGCTACGAACCCCAAGAACTCCCCGGAGACTTCAATCCAGACATCATCCACCCCGACGATCTCCCAGCAGTCCAGGCCCGCCTCAAAGGCCTCATCGAAGTTGCCGGCCAGACCCAGCGCTCCCGCGTCCGCATGAAACACAAAAACGGCGAATACCGCTGGATCGAAGTCATCTCACGCAATCTCTTCGACAACCCCGCCGTCGGTGCCATCGTCACCAACATGCGCGACATCACCGATTCCACCAACGCCGAAATCGCCACCGCCGAAGCCCGCCAGCGCGCTGAAAGCGCCAACCAGGCCAAGAGCGACTTCCTCGCCATGATCAGCCACGAAATCCGCACACCCATGAACGGCATCACCGGTATGTGCCAGCTCCTGCTCGAAAGCAACCTCAACAAAGAGCAGCAGGATTACTCAGAAACCATCGCCCAGTCCGCCCAGTCCCTGCTGGCCCTCATTAACGACGTCCTCGATTTCTCGCGCATCGAAGCAGGCAAGCTCAGCATCGAGCGCGCCCCCATCGATCTCTCCCTGGTCCTTTCCGAAGTCGTCCAGCTGATGCGCGTCCGCGCCGAAGAAAAGGGCCTCAAGATCAAAACCACCTACCCCGCCGATTCTCCCCGCGCCTTCTACGGCGATGCCCTTCGCATCCGCCAGATCCTCTTCAACCTTACTGGTAATGCCGTCAAGTTCACCGACGCGGGCGACATCAGCCTCGACGCCGAAATCAAATTCTTTGCCGCCAGCCGCTACTCCATCTCCATCACCGTCCGCGACACCGGCATTGGCATCGATCCGGAAAAACTCGAAACCGTCTTCCACAAATTCACCCAGGCAGATCTCTCCACCACCCGCCGTTACGGCGGCACCGGTCTCGGCCTCTCAATCTCGCGCAGCCTCGCAGAGCTCATGGGAGGCACCATCGTTGCCAAAAGCACCCCCGGTGTAGGCAGTGAATTCCGCCTCGAAATCCAACTCGACGTCGCCCCCGAAAACGCTCTCGAACGTCGCGAATCCAGCGTCAAGGCCCTTCAGCCTCTCCAGGAATCGCTCGACATCTTGTTAGTAGAAGACAACAAGGTCAACCAGAAACTCGCCCTGCGCCTGCTCGAGCGTCTCGGCTGCCAGGCCAAAGTTGCCGCCAGCGGACTCGAAGCTCTCGCGATGCTCGACAAATACGATTTCGACCTTATCCTCATGGATTGCCAGATGCCCGAAATGGACGGCTATGAGGCCACCAGGCGCATCCGCGAGCGCGAACATGGCATCAGACACATCCCCATCGTCGCGATCACTGCAAACGCAATGGAGAGCGATCTCGAGCGTTGCCTCACCAGCGGCATGGATTCCTACCTCACCAAGCCGATCGACTTCGCTAAGCTCCGGGATGCTCTGGAGACATGGGGAATAGATTACCGCGCCCCAAGAGCCACTTCGGATCCAGGCGCCTCTTAACCGCCTTCATCGCCTCAATCTCCGCCTCGGAATACAGAAACGGTAGAAAGTGCCGCTTCCGCTTGCCCAACCCGTGCTCAGCCGCAATCGTCCCGCCCAGCTCCACACTCTTGCGCGCAAAGTCATCCATCAGCTTCTTGCCTGCTAAGCCCGTCTCTTCGCTGGAAGGAAACAGGTTCACATGCACATGCGCGTCGCCAATATGCCCAAAGATCGCAAACGGGGCCGGAAACCGCTTCGCTATCTGATCCCGGTAGTATTCGAGCATCTCGCGATTCTTCTCCACCGGCACCGAGAAATCCGAGCCCAACTTCGAGAATCCCAACTGCCGCACCAACTGAATCACCCTCTCGGGCAAAGCATGCCGAAACGCACGAAACCGCTCACGGTCTGCTTCCGACGATCCAAACCAGCTCTCTTCGGCCATCGCCTTCTGCTGCTCCAGGCGATCCACCCACTCATCCACTGCAGACTCGTCTTCCACCAGCTGTTCTACAATCACGCAAGCCACTGCAGCCTTCGGCAAGTCCCTGTACTTCTCACGAATCAGCCCCAGCGACGGCTCATCGGCCCACTCCAGCATCCGCAGTCCAGGAATCGATCTCCAGGCCTCTACCGCTCGAATCGAATCCGAATCGCTTGAAAAAAATACGATCCCGTTGAGCATCTCTTTCGGCACGGGCTGCAATTCCAGCTCAGCCTCGATCACCACTGCAAGCGTACCTTCAGACCCGGAGATCAAATCGATCCAGTCCATACCCGCTTCCAGAGGATAACCAGCCGAGTGCTTGGTAGAAAGCGGCCGGTGCACCGGCGTCACCTCGAAATCGATCTTGTCTCCGCGACGAACATCCAGCACCCGCCCGTCCATCAGGGCAAAGCGCAGCCGCCGGATCCACCGCCGCGTAGCTCCATACATAAAGCTCCGCGAGCCACAAGCATTGCAAGAGATCGTACCGCCAATAGCAGCCATCGTCTCGGTCGGATCCGGCGGATAAAATTGCCCGCTCCGCTTGGCCGCCGCATGCAGATCACCGAGGATAGCCCCAGCTCCGCACACAGCAAACCCCTCATGGATTTCGATCTTGTTGAACTTCTCAAGCGATACGCACCACCCGCCTTCAGGCACGCGCCCGCCGGTAAGGCCAGAGCCCCCTCCGGCAATCGTCACTGCAACCCCGCCCGCTTGCGCCTCTGCCAGTATCTCTACCAGCTCGGCCTCCGTCTGCGGGATCAGAATCTTCTCTGCGTGCCCCTGATAGTTGGACGCATCCTCAAGATAATTCCACATCGAACCTTAAACCTCCATGATTCTAGACCTCCATGATCACAGGCACGATCAACGGCCTCCGCTGCGTCTCCTTGTTCAGGAACCGCTTGAGATCCGTACGAATCTTTTCCTGCATCACGCCCCAGTCCGACCTCTCTTCTTTGTTCGATCCTTCAATCGTCTTCATCACCAACTGCTTGGCAAAGGGCAACAACTCACTCGATTCCTCAAGCGAAACGAAGCCACGACTGATGATCTCCGGCGGGCCCTGCAACTGTCCGGTCGCCTTGTCAAAGGCCAGCACCGGAATCACAAACCCATCCTCGGCCAAATGCCGACGATCCCGAATAATCATATCTTCAACAACATCGCCCAGCGAACCCGAATCGATATAAATGCGCCCGGTAGCAACCTTCTCACCCTTGCGCGCACCCTTCTCATCGATCATCAGGCTCTCGCCGTTCTCGATGATAAAGGTCGATTCCAGGCCCTTGCCCTCAAGATGCTTGGCCAGTTGCGCATGCCGCTTCAACTGCAAATACTCACCATGCACCGGCATAAAATACTTCGGCCGCACCAGATTCAGAATCAGCGTCAGTTCCTCACGGAAACCATGCCCCGAGACATGAATCGGCGGCGACCCCGCCCCGTAAATCAACTCCGCCCCACGGCGCGCAAAGTGATTCAGCATCCGTCCAATCGGCTTCTCATTGCCAGGAATAATGCGGCTCGACAACACCACCGTATCCCCCGGCTTCACCGACAAATTCTTGTGGTTATCCACAGCCACCCGAGACAAGCTCGACATCGGCTCGCCCTGTGTCCCGGAGACAATACAGCAAACCCGGTGCGGCACCGTTTCCATGATGTCCTGCGGCCGCAGCAAAATGTTGTCCGGAATCCGCAACAGCCCAAGGTCATGCGAGATCTCCGTCGTCGCCAGCAAGCTGCGCCCAATCAGCGCCACCTTGCGGTCATACTTGGCAGCCACATCGAGAATCTGCTGTATGCGATGAATCGAACTCGAGAAGCACGAAAACACAAGCCTGCGAGTTGCGCTGGCAAAGATCTGCTCAAGCCGCGGCCTCACCGCGCGTTCCGATTCGCTATACCCCGGCCGCTCCACATTGGTCGAGTCGCTCATCAGCAACAACACCCCGCGCTTGCCATACTCGGCAAACGCATGAAGATCAAAATGCTCATCGTCAATCGGCGTCTGATCGATCTTGAAGTCCGCCGTATGCAACACAACACCCAGCGGCGTAGTGATTGCCAGCGCCACGCAAGACACGGTCGAGTGAGTAACACGGATGAAATGGACCTTGAACGGCCCAATCTCAATCTTGTCGCCAGCCTCAACCTCATTGAGCACCGCGTCTTTGAGCAGACGATGTTCTTCCAGCCGCCGCTCGGCCATAGCGAGCGTAAAGGGAGTACCGTAAACAGGGATGTTCAACTGCGACAGCAGATACGGCACACCCCCAATGTGGTCTTCGTGCCCATGCGTCAAAATCAGAGCCCGAACCTTCTCGCGATTCTCTTTCAGATAGCTGAAGTCGGGAGTCACGATATCGACACCCAGCAGCTCTGAATCGGGGAACATCATTCCGGCGTCAATGACGATGATGTCGTCGTTATAACGGAGGGCCATTGAGTTCATGCCGAACTCGCCGATACCTCCAAGGGGGATTACTTGTAATTTGCCTGTTGGCATTCTGTTGTTTGCTTCTATCTAAGGATAAACTGTCGGATGCATGAAAATTCTTCTGTTTCTAGCATTTGCCGGAATCGTCAGCGCTCAGACTAAAGGCTACCAGCCTTTGTTCAACGGAAAAGACCTCACCGGCTGGGAAATCCGCGGCGAAGGCAAATGGATCGTCATCGACGGCGGTGTCCTCGTCGGCCAGCGTGACTTCGATTCCAAGTCCCTCGCACCCGGCAAACGCTTCACCACAGAGAAAGAATATAGCCAGTGGCTCAACCACCAGGCCTGGCTCTACACCAAAGACAGCTTCGAGCAATACGACCTTCACCTCGAGTTCTGGACCAAAGAACACGGCAACTCCGGCATCTCCCTCCATGACCAAACACGCGCCGCAGCCGCCATCGCCTGGCCCCCCGACTTCACCAAAACCCCAGCCAAAGCCGCCTACGAAATCCAGATCAACAACAACTACCCCGATCCCCACCCCACCGGTAGCATCTACGGCTTCGTCGATGCCCCCAAAGACGCCCTCAAAGAAAACCAGTGGAACGCCTTTGACATCGAAGTCCGCAAAGGCTCCATCGTCGTCAAGCTCAACGGCCGCGAAGTAGCCCGCACCGTGCCCGATCCCAAGCGCTCTTCAAGCGGCCCCATCGGCCTCCAGCTCCACGATCAGTTCAGCGTCATCCACTTCAAAAACATCCGCATCAAAAAAATCTCTTGACCCTCCCCTTACAGGAGGCCTTCCAATCAGATTATGTTCGCAATTGGTGAATTCGCCCGACTCGCCCAGGTAACCGTCAAGACCCTTCGCTACTACGACGAAGAGGGCCTGCTCAAACCTGCCCACGTCGACCGTGACTCCGGCTACCGCCGCTACAAAGCCTCACAGCTCCCACGCCTCAATCGCATCCTCGTACTCAAAGAACTCGGCTTCTCCCTCGATCAGATCGCAACTCTGATCGACGAAGGCGTCAACGAATTTGAGCTGCAGGGAATGCTCCGTCTTCGCCGTGCCGAACAAAAATCCAAAATCGAAGAGGAAAGCAGCCGCCTGGCTGCCATCGAGCACATGATTGAAGAAATCGCCCGCGAAGGCGCACCACTCGAAGTAGTCATCAAAGATTCCACCCCCACCTGGATCGTAAGCGTCCGCGACTTGATCCAGTCCTACCCTGAAATTGGCCGCCTCTATCCGGAGGTCTATGGGCAACTCGGCGCGCAAGCCGCCAGCGGCACCCCGATTGCCATCTGGCACTGCCCGGAAAGCAAATCAAGCGACATCGAAGCCGAAGCCGGCGTTCTCTTCAATCACGAAATCCCGGTCACCGGCCGCCTCGCCTGTTACCAACTCCCATCCGAACGGGTCGCCAGCTACGTCCACCACGGCAGCTTCCAGCAATTCAAAGGCGTCTACGACCGCCTCACCCGCTGGATGGAAGAAACCGGCTGGCGTCCCTCCGGCCCCTGCCGCGAAATCTACCTCCACATCGGCAACCCCGTCCGTCAGGACGACACCACTTACGTCACCGAAATCCAGTTCCCCGTAGAGAAAACGCAATGAAGAAAAAGACAGCCTGGGAAAAGCTCAAGTGTGGCAAGTCGCCCAAGATCGTCGAAGACTACAAAGACGGTCCAATGCTGATCTCCACCCCGGAGGAGGTCGAAGGCGAAGTCGCCAAGATCCCCAAAGGCCACGTCATCACTCTGACCCAGCTACGCGACGAACTGGCCCGCCAGCACGGCGCTGCCCTCACCTGCCCCATGTCCACTGCCATCTTCCTCAACGTCGTGGCCCGCGCCCACGTTGAGCGCGAAGCAGAAACAGGAAAGCCCGGAGTCCCCTGGTGGAGGGTGCTCCGGGCTAGCGGCAAACTCAATGATAAGTTTCCAGGCGGGGCGGCAGAACAAGCCCGCCGCCTCCGCCTCGAAGGTTTAGAACTGGACTCTTAAACCCATCTGCACGTTGCGCGGTCCAACATTGGTTGTACCGGTTACAACGCCAAAGTTCGGGCTTGAGATATCC
>CANGVB010000175.1 GCA_947456995.1 Bryobacteraceae bacterium
GACGTCGACATTCTGGTTGCCGGCCCTGAAGCCGTGCAGGCTCTCGACACCTTCGCCAAATGGTCCAAGGTAGACGAGCTTCTCGCCAAAGGCGAAAACAAAGCCTCAGCCCGCGTGGGGGTCGAAGGCATCCAGGTGGACGTCCGCGCACTCCCTACCGAATCCTTCGGTGCGGCCATGCAGTACTTCACCGGCAGCAAAGAACACAACGTCAGCCTCCGCACCAGAGCCGTCAAGATGGGCTACACGCTCAACGAATATTCCCTCTCGCGCGAGAGCGACAACCAGATCATCGCCTCGCTCACCGAAGAAGAAATCTACAACGCTCTCGGCCTCGCCTTCATCCCGCCAGAACTCCGCGAGAACACCGGCGAAATCGAGGCCGCCGAGCAGAACAAGCTCCCCACCCTCATCGAACAATCCGCCATCCGCGGCGACCTTCACATGCACACCCGCGAGTCCGACGGCCGCGGCACCCTTGAAGAAATGGCCGCCGCCGCAGTCCAGATGGGCTACGAATACATCGTCATCACAGACCACTCCAAAGCCCTCGCCATGGCCAACGGTCTCGACGAAAAGCGCGCCATCGACTTCGCAAAAATGGTAGCCGGCATCCCTGCCGGCGAGCTCGGCCTCAAGGTCTTCTCCGGCCTCGAGTGCGACATCATGAAAGACGGCTCAATGGACCTCGACAACGAAGCGCTCTCACAACTCGATTTTGTTGTTGCCAGCGTCCACAGCCACATGAATCTCGACGAGCACGCCATGACAGACCGTCTCCTGGCCGCTCTCGAAAACCCCTACATCCACACCATCGGCCACCCCACCGGCCGCGTCCTGCTGCATCGCGACGCCTATGCTTACGCCTTCGAAAAGATCGCCGCCAGGGCAGCCGAAAAAGGCGTCTTCATGGAAATCAACGCCAGCCCCGAACGGCTAGACCTCCACGCCTCACTCATCCGCTCGGCCAAGTCGAGAGGTTGTAAGTTCACCATCTCTACAGACGCACATCACCCCAAACACTTCCTCAACATGCGCTACGGCATCAAGATGGCCAGACGAGGCTGGCTTGAAACAGGCGACGTCATCAACACTCTGCCCCTCGCCCAATTCGAATACACAATAAGACAAAGCAGACTCGCCCGATGCTAGCCCTTACTCTTCTTCTACTCGCCGCCAGCCCTTCTCCAGAGAGCCTCTTCCAAACCGCCAAGGTCCGCCACGAGGCCCAATCCGCAAAGAAGTTCACCTACCGCGAAGAGCTCGAACAATGGGCCACGGCAAAGGACGGCACACTCAAACTCACCAGCACCAAAACCTTCGACGTCATCATGCTCGAAGGCGACAACTACCGCAAGCTCACTTTGATTGACGGCAAGCCCCTTGATGCCAAGCTTCAAAAGCAGGTCGACGAAGACCTTGAGAAAACCCGCACAGCCCGGCGGCGTAGCCTGAAATCCATCACCCGCACCCTTTCGTCAGGCGCTCTCAGCGACATTCCCCGCCTCTTCTCACTCAGCCTCATTGGGGAAGAGCTAATCAACGGCCGCAAGACCTGGCGCGTCGAAGCAACCCCGAACCCAGCCTACAAGCCAGCCAACAAAGAAGAAGAAAAGCTCCGCAACACCACACGCACTTACTGGTTCGACCAGGCCGACGGCATCGACATCAAAAGCCGCATCGTCTACACAAAAACCACCAACGGCTTCCAGCCCGGTACGGAGATTGAAGTCAACCTTTCCAGCGTCAACGGCACCTGGCTCGCAGACACCCTCTTCTTTCGCTTTGACCTCAAGGCCATGGCCGTCATGAAGGCAAAGGGCGAAGCCCGGCATCGCTTCTTCGACTACAAACTCTTTGAAGCGGAAAGCAAACTACTGCCCAACTAAGATCAAAACGAAATGCGCAACTTTTACTTCATTGGCCTGCTTGCAGCATTCACGGCCTTTCCCCAATCCCTGCTGCCAGACAGCGCCTTTGAAGCAAGACAAAGTACCGGCTCAGCCAGCACCGAAATCGTATCCGTCGACGGCCAAATCTTCACCCAGGCGCTCCGCATCGAAACGGCGCAACCCGGCGGCAAACGTAGCGACGCATCCGCCTTCTGGACAAACACCGCCCCCATCGCAACCAACGAAAGACTGCGAATTTCCTTCTGGGTCCGCAAGACCGCCCCGGCCGATCGCTTCAACATCCGCGCTACCCTTCGCCTTGAAGAAGCCAACACCCCACCCATCCTCGACACGGTCTTCCCAATCAACACAGATACCTGGACCTTCTACGCCTTCGACCTCACAGCATCCAAAGCCTACGACACACAATCCCTGACGCTCAGCTTTCTCCACGGCCAGGGCCCGCAGATTTACGAAATCGGCAACCTCCAGTGGACCCGCCAACCCGCACTCCCACCCCTCAGCGTTGAAGGCGAGCCGATGGAGCCAGTCGGCGATTGGGCCCGTGCCTCCAGCTATTTCGACGGCAGCTCTGGCGGCGGCTCAGCCCGCCTGGTCCCGGTCGAAGGCCAAAGCTTCACACAGGCCATGCGCATCACCACCAACGGCCCCTCTACCGACATCTTCCGCGCCGCTCTCTCCTGGCCGCTCATCCGCCCCACCACCCGCAACGACGTCATGCACGTCAGCTTCTGGGTCCGTCGCATCTCCAGCCCCTCCCCGAGCATCCAGGCCACGGCCATCGTCGAACGCAACGGCGGCAACTTCTCAAAATCTCTCCAGATCAGCCTCCCGGTGGAAACCAGCGAGTGGCAGCGCTTCGAGATGCCCTTCCGCATGGACGACAACTATGTTCGCGACGGTGCCGTCTTCCGTTTCCAGTTCGGCGCCGGGCCACAAGCCTTTGAAATCGCCGATGTCAAACTCCTCCACTACGGCACTCGCGCCACCCTCGAACAACTCCCCGTTCAATTCACTTACCCCGGCCGTAATGCCGTCGACGCCCCGTGGAAGCGCGACGCCCTCGCGCGCATCGAAGCAGACCGCAAGGTGGATCTCACTCTCAGCATCATCGACTCTGAAGGCAACCCCGTCAAAGGCGCAACCGTCGCGGTGCAACAACTCTCGCAAGCCTTCCGATACGGCAGTGCCATCACCGCCGCCGGCATCATGGGCACCACCGCCGACGACGCTCAATACCGCAGCCGCATCGAGAGCCACTTCAACACCATCGTCTTTGAGAACGACCTCAAATGGCCCTTCTGGGAAGCCTCCACCAGCTTCCCCCAGGCCCGCACTCGCAATGCCATCCGCTGGTTTGAAGATCGCAATATCCCCATGCGTGGCCACGTCCTCGTCTGGCCCAGTTGGCGCAACACCCCGGCAGACCTCCCGAACCTCAGCCCCGAAGCACTCCGCACCAGAATCGACAATCGCATCCGCACCGCCCTCTCCGATTCAGGCGTGTCCGGCAAGCTCTATCACTGGGATGTCTTGAACGAACCCTACAACAACTTCGACATCCAGGGCCGCATCCCCGGCGTTACAGGCGTCACGGCCACCCCGGGCAGACTGGGCAATGAAGAAGCCCTACGCTGGTTTGAACTCGCCCGTCAAACCGATCCGAGCGCCAAGCTCTTCCTCAACGACTACAACCAGTTTGAATCCGGCAACGTGAATGGCGTCCACCTCAACTACACCTACGCCTTCCTGCAATTCCTCAAAGACCGCAACGCCCCCGTTGACGGCTTCGGCTTCCAGTCCCACTTCGGCACGCCTCAATCCATTGATGTCATCGACACCATCGTCAAGCGTTACGCCGACTCGGTCCCCTACACCTTCGCCGTCAGCGAATTCGACGTCAACACTCCCGACGAAGCAATCCAGGCCGACTTCACCCTGGACTTCATGACCTACATCTTCAGCCAGAGCCGCTTTGAAGACTTCCTCATGTGGGGCTTCTGGGAGCGTCGCCACTGGCTCCCCCGCGGAGCCATGTATCGCGCCGACTGGTCCTCCAAGCCCAACGCCATCGTCTCGAACAACTTACTCTTCCGCGACTGGTGGACAGACATCAGCGGCGAAAGCGACGAAGAAGGCAAGCTCAAAGCCCGCGTCTTCAAAGGCACCCATCAAGTCACCGTCCGCTATGGCGACACCGTCAAAGTGCTAAACGTGGACGGTACCAGCAGCAAAGAAATCCAGATCGACCTCCGCTAAGGCCCGCTCCGGATCATCTTCACCGGCGGCCTCGGGCTCAGATTCGACCAGTGCGTCTCAATCTCCTGACGCAACGACTTCACCATCAACACGCGTAAGTCGTAGCGGATCCGCTGCCACACCTCAAACCAAACTCCGATATCCCACTTCTTCCGCTCCATCTCGAAATGCGTTCCCTTCTCAAGCTTCCCCAGCAATCCAAATCCGACACTGATCGTGTCGAAAATTTCGATGTCTAGAAACGTCATTTCTCCATCCTGCTGATCTACCCAAACTTTGCCGCGAACCTTCTCAAACGCCTTCGCCCGCATCGTCTTGGCCTTGTAGCCTTTTTGCGGGGAAAAACTCAAAACATCCGCTGGCCGGCCATGCCGGTCTTCCACGCCGATCTTGCGAAACTCCAGCGCATCCGGCATCTCATCCATCCAGCCCTCTTCCTCAAAACGCGGCTTCATCGGAGTCTTCCGCATCTCGATTACAGACCGGCGTAGTTTCTCTTCCTGCTTGGTAATCTCCTCAGCCGTAAGCACCTTCCCATCCTTCTCAATCACCCGCGTAACAACCTGTTCTTCCCATGGGTCTCGCCGTTGGATCGATACAGATTCAGATTTCACATGCCCATCGGCTCCAAGCTCACGCTTCACAACCCGCTTCTGAAAAAGATAGTTTTCCTTGTCCTTCGCCTTCAATTGCATTTTCTTCAATGAAGCACGCACTCGCTCCCTGCCGACGATAGTCCCGTCCTGCGCGCTCAGACAAAATACACAACAAATTAAGATGAGTATCCGCATGTACCTCCTTACTCAGTCATGCTTAGAGTATATGAAAATACTCTCATCAGAAGAGAAGTACCGCTGCAGTCTCTTCAGCGTCTCAGAAGACATCGCCAAAGATACCGACGGGTTCGAGATCAAACGTGCCATCGTTCACCACCCCGGATCCGCCGTAATCCTTGTCGTCGACGACAAAAAGAAAATTCTCCTCGTCCGCCAATACCGCCTCCCCGCTGGCAGCAAGGTATGGGAACTCCCGGCCGGCAAAATCGATCCCGGTGAAAACGTCCTTCAGGCTGCCAAGCGTGAACTCATGGAAGAAACCGGCTACAAAGCCACCACCTGGAAGAAGCTCGCCAGCTACTGGGCTAGCCCCGGCTTCCTGGCCGAGAAGATGACAATCTACCTCGCCACAGACCTCAAAGCAGGCATCGCCACACCCATGGACGACGAACGCATCGAAGCCCGCTGGTTCACCTCAAAAGAACTCGACACCCTCATCCGCGAAGGCAAAATGGATGACGGCAAAACCCTGATCGGCTACCTCACCTGGAAGCGTTTTCACGCATCCACGCGATAAGCTTGCCAATCGCCTCACCCCGGTGCGACACACCGGCCTTCCGCTCTTTGGGCACCTCTGCAAAGCTCTGCCCAAAGGGCGGATACAGAAAGTAAGGGTCATAACCAAAGCCACCCGCCCCGCGCGGCGCGTCCAGAATTTCACCTTCTACCGTCCCGCGAAACGTACCCAGTACTCGATCCCCATCCACAAGCGCAATCACACACACATAACGCGCACCACGCACAGCCTGCCCGGCCATCTCACGCACCAGCCGCGCATTATTCGCCGCATCATCCCCAGCCCAACGAGCAGAATGCACCCCCGGCGCTCCACCCAGGGCATCCACCTCAAGCCCGGAATCCTCAGCAATCAGCCAGCCCTCACAATGCGCCCCATAATAAAGCGCCTTCTGAATCGCATTGGCCTCAAACGTATCTCCGGTCTCGGGAGACAAAGGCAAAGTCTTCATCGAGGGCAGCATCTCGATCTCAAGACCCGCCCCCTCAAACTCACGTATCTTCCCAGGATTACTGGTAG
Organism: Bryobacteraceae bacterium; assembly: GCA_947456995.1. Classification (GTDB taxonomy): domain Bacteria; phylum Acidobacteriota; class Terriglobia; order Bryobacterales; family Bryobacteraceae; genus Bryobacter. Next base: position 6,045 of record CANGVB010000175.1, read on the forward strand.
CGAGATAAAGCTTCATTTTGCAATCCAATCAACTCTTGTATTCCACCGCGAGCCAGCTCAATCATCGCCCCAAGCTGCGGGTCGTCAAACGGAATCTGCTCGGCCGTTGCCTGCACTTCGATAAACTTCCCTGCCCCGGTCATTACCAGATTCATATCCACATCGGCCGCAGAATCTTCTTCATAGCAAAGATCCAGCACCGGCACACCCTTCACAATGCCAACACTCGTTGCCGCCACAGCATCGCGAAACGGAGACTTCTTCAACACCCCGCCTGCCAGCATCTTCTTCACCGCGATCCCAAGCGCCACATAAGCCCCTGTAATCGCCGCCGTGCGCGTCCCACCATCGGCCTGCAACACATCACAGTCCACAACAACAGTCCGCTCCCCAAGCGCCGCCGTATCGATCACCGCCCTTAGCGAGCGTCCAATCAATCGCTGAATCTCCATCGTGCGCCCGCTCTGCCGGCCCTTCACCACTTCCCGGGGCGTACGAGTGATCGTTGCCCTCGGCAGCATCGAGTACTCTGCCGTTACCCAGCCACTACCCTTGCCACGCAGAAAGCCCGGCACGCCGTCTTCTACCGTTGCCGCACACAGCACTCGCGTGTGCCCAACAGAGATCACAACAGACCCCTCGGCGGTAAGCAAAAAATCAGTTTCCAACTTGGTGGGCCGCAATTGCGCAGCCGTCCGTCCATCGATTCGAATCATTTAACTTTCATTCCTGACAGTGATGCATAAAACAACAGCGAGAGCAGCCCGATCCCGACGATAATGATGAAGAGACAGGGCAGCGCACCGACAAAATTCTTCGGTGTAATCTTCTCCGGCTCAGCTTTTTTGAGTCCGCCACGCGGCGGCTTGATTTTTGCCATACAATTTCGATGCTATCCCATGCGCCTCATAATTACCGTCCTCGCACTCATTCTTTCTTCCTGTTCCAGTGAAAATAAGCCCCTACAGGCTCCTCCGGGCCTCGAAGGCGGCTGGAAACTCGCAAACGCCGCCCCCACAAGCAGCCCGGAGTGGATGCAGCGCCTTGGGCTAAAGCAGGCAATCAAAGCTAACTACACCGGCACCATTGACGCAACAGCCGACATCTACGAACTCCGCAGCGACGCCGCCGCTCTCGAATGCATCCAGCTCTGGAAGAACGTCAAGTCTGAAGACCGCTTCTACAAACGCAACCTCTTCGTCGTAGTCCGCAGCCCGCACCCCAACCGCGAAATGCTGATGGATTTCAGCCGGGCCATTCAGAAGTCCCTCTAGTTGACGTCTGTGCGGAATCGAACCTCATCCGCCACAAGATACTCCCCTGCCCTCGCACCAGAGAATTGCACATAAGCAATTCCCTTGC
>CANGVB010000176.1 GCA_947456995.1 Bryobacteraceae bacterium
TCACCGGTATCACGCGGTCCTGCACAACGTATCGCTCTCGCAATGCCTGCTTCAGTGCTCGATCCCAAGCCCCTTGCTCTGTGCTCGGTCCATCAAAAACGGGCAAGGCGCCAGTAGAATCATTGGGTACCAGCACGAGCGAATTCTTGTTGGCAGAAACAAATTCCGGCAGGTCGATTGTTTCCCCGGCTCGCTGGGTTTTGGTAGAGCTCACGATACGTGTCCAAGGGACAAAGGCCGCGATCGCCTTTCGTTCCGCTAAGGGGAACTTTGCTGTCAAAGCTTCATCCGTCAACAAGCTGAACATTGCTCTCTTCTGAGCCAACTCGGCACGGAAGGAATTCACCATACAAACCTTGCCGTCACGGTAGGCCTTCACCAGCGGATGGTTCAAATCAAAGCGAAGGAGGAATTCCTGAAGCGATGAGGCACGATAGAGCAAATCAATCCGGTAATCGCCCTTGGTCAAGACTCCGTTTCGATAATCCAGTTGTTCGGGATTCACCAGTTCTGCCTGATAGCCGTGCTTGCGGAATAGCTCCACGAGAACGGTGTATTCAGCCCCATCTATCGTTTGGAAGGGCTGCTTGAATTCAAGCACAGCAAGATTGGGTTGTTTCTTCCCACCATAAGCCTTATATGCTTTCAAGATCGCCGAAAGCAGATACTTGGTGCCGCCAAATTTCGTGAGGCTATGTTTCTTGCGAAACTCCTTTACTGGCGGAGCATCATAAAACATGTCAGCGAGCAATTCACCATAAGCGAGACCGGTAGCTGAGGATGCCTGAAAATTCCGGAATTGCAGAGAACCATTGTTCAGGTTTGTATTTAACAGAGACGCAACGTGTAGGAAGCTATAGCCGGGGTCGATCGATGCAAGCATGCGTTCGGCCGGCAATAACTCCATTCGCTGCAACAAGCTGGGGTTGGCCAGGGCGAGATTTTCGATTCGTTCAATCGAAGCAAGCAACGACTCTCCCGCTTTGCTCATTTGCTCATACTGCTTTGTAGACAGGAAATGAGGGCGAAGAAAAGGAGATGCAAGGCGCGTTCCCACGATCATCCCATGAGCCCGCATCCGCTCGGTTAGAGCATCGGTCCATTCGAGGTTCGCGTGAGGCGGGCTTTCGAGAATTTTGTTGTAGCGGACGATTGCGTCGTCCACAAGCTTTTGCGCCATCGTTAAACTTTGTATCAGTATGGCATACGGAATCGCAGAATCAAAGTTTATCGACCAATTTCGCTAAGGTAAGCTATTGATAGTAATGGACTTCTCATCGAGACGTCAAAAAGGTAACATGAAAGCAGTGAAAAACTCTCTCTTTTTAGGTATTCTCCTCGTCTTTGCACCTCTTGCCCTTGCCGACGACGGAATTTGGCTCCTCAACGAATTCCCGAGGGCCGCTATCAAGGCAAAGTACGGTTTTGAAGTCTCTGACGCCTTTCTCAAAAATCTCCAGCTTGGCAGTGTCCGGTTCAACAATGGAGGCTCCGGAAGCTTCGTCTCTGCAGAAGGGCTCGTTTTCACCAATCACCACGTTGGTTCCGACTGCATACAAAAACTGTCATCCAAAGAGCACGATTACCTCAAAGATGGCTTCATGGCGGCAACGAAGGCTGAAGAGAGAAAATGCCCGGACCTTGAACTGAATGTCCTGCTGAGCATCGAAAATGTCACTGAAAAGGTAAAGGCTTCCGTGCCCGCTTCTGCCACCCCAGCAGAGGCTGCCAAGCGCCGCAGGGCCGAAATGAGCGCAATCGAGAAAGCTTGTGCAGACCGCACCAGCCACCGCTGTGATGTAGTCACCCTCTTTAGTGGTGGCCAATATCATCTCTACGAGTATCAGAAGTACACCGACATCCGGCTTGCCTTCGCTCCAGAGAAAGACATCGCCTTTTTTGGTGGGGATGCCGACAATTTCACCTACCCGCGCTGGAACCTCGACGTTTGCTTCTTCCGCGTATATGAAAACGACAAGCCGCTCAAGCCCCTGCATTTCTTTCCCTGGTCTCGTGATGGCGTGAAAAAGGGTGAACTCACTTTCGTTTCGGGCAACCCTGGTTCTACCGGGCGCCTCCTTACTTATGCCGAGCTTGAGTTCCAGCGGGATGTCTCGGTGAAGTTAAACCTGCAGAGAAATCGCGGCCTGATTGCTGCCCTCAAACAATACTCGAAAAAGGGCCCTGAAGAAGCCCGGGTCGCTCTGGAAGAAATCTTTGGGGCCGAGAATAGCTTCAAAGCCTTGAGTGGCTTTATGACGGGGCTCGCAGACCCTGCCTTTATGGCACGCAAGAAGGCCGATGAGGCATCCTTCAAAGCTGCAATCGGTAAAGACCCGGACAAGCAGAAGCAATATGGCTCTGTCTGGGACCAACTCAGCGAGATCACCAACGCCTATAAACCCATCTACCCTGGCCTAATGGTTTTTGAAAACGGGCCCAACCAGTACGGCTCTGTGCTCCCGATCGCTCGCCAGATCTATCGCTATGCCACCGAGCGTCAAAAGCCCGACGGAGAGCGTCTCCGGGAATACGCAGCAGCTGGCCTGGCCAGTCTCGAAGAAGCCATCTTCAGCACTGCTCCTCTTACAGTGAGTCTCGAAACTGCCGTCGTAGCCGAATACTTGCGCTTTGCGCTGGAAGTCCTCGGGCCTGACAACGCGGTACTCAAAGCTTTGCTCAACGGCCGGACCCCAGATCAGGTTGCCGTCGAAGCCATTGCCAACACCAGGCTCTTTTCTGTGGAGGAAAGAAAGCGGTTGGCTGCCTCAGCGGAATTGGTGCAAACCAGCCAGGACGGGCTCCTTCGCCTAATCCGTATCATCGAACCCGAAGCTCGCAAATACCGCAAGGATTTTGAAGATCGAGTTCAGGCTCGTCAGTCGCTCGAAACTGCCCGGCTAGCCCAGGCCCAATATGCGTTGGGCGGAAATGTCTACCCTGACGCCACCTTTACCTTCCGAGTGAGCTTCGGCCCGGCTATCGGTTACCGCACGACGAGCGGCAAAGCAGTCAACTGGATGACGGATTTTGCCGGCATGTACCGACACGCAACTGGAACAGACCCATTTGCATTACCCAAACGATGGATGGATCGCAAGAATAGTCTGAATCTGAAAGTTCCCTTCAATTTCGTTACCACTGCCGATACGCACGGCGGAAACAGTGGCAGCCCTACCGTGAACACGAAAGGGGAAATCATCGGAATTCTCTTTGACGGAAATTTGGAAGGGCTTCCGAATCGATACATTTATACAGATAAACAGGCGCGCAGCGTCCATGTCGCAAGCCAGGGCATTATCGAATCCTTCCGAAAGATCTACCAGGCCGATTCATTGCTCAAAGAACTCGGCTTTTAACGATCAACTTCAGTTTGCCAACTGAAATTGAACTCGCACGATTGCTGCTTGTTCAACCGCTTGCCCTTGCCTGCTTGCGGGGCGAAACTGGATCTGGGCTGCTGCCAGGGCTGCATTCTCGTCCAGGCCATGGCCAAGACCACGCACAACGGTTAACACCTTAAGTCTGCCATCAGCTCCAAACAGGATGCGCAGATGTACTTCGCCCTCGATCCCCAGACGGCGCGCTTCTTCGGTGTAGAGAGGCCGCGGCTTACTCAGGATTTCAACACCCTTGAAATCAGACTCAGGCATCGATTCGCGATCCCTGCGCACCTGCCTGGCGCTGATCGGGCTCGCCTCAAATGAAGTAGCCATCAAAGTGCCTGGCGATCGTGGTTTCGGCGCTGCTGGCTCGACACTCCCAAAGGCATCACCCTGCGCAACAGCCATACGCGATTTTCCCGGTCGCACAGCTTCTGCGCTTTCAAATCCGCTGGTTTGTGCAACCCCGGTTCGACTATCCGGTTTGCGCTCCAAAGCGCCAGCCGGATTTCCAAAGCCTCCAGTTGCGATTCGAGCCGGCTCTCGTTCGACACGAGCAGGCGCCGGATTCGTGGTCTGGAAACTGCCGACAACAGGTTTCGGTGCAGGCAGGGAAGGAGCCTTAATCTCGGGTATCGATGCCTTAAGCTCAACTTTGGCTGGCGACACACTCGGTGGTGCAGGCAACTCAATGCTTCGGGCTGGGGTGGCAATCGCCGTCTCGATCAGTTGGGCCTTCGGTGCTGGCCTTTTCATGGGCGCCACAGTGGGCTTGGCCATTACGGGAACTTGCACGGGGTCGGGGAGACGGCTCAAGCTCACCATCTGAATTCTAGGTGGCCTCAGGGGCTTCTCGCTCGACGGAATCTTCACCCAAGCCACCAAACAAAATACCAGCGCATTTGCCAGCAGCCCCGCACCTAGTCTGCGAAAACCATCTTGAGCGCTTTGCTCTTCCAGGCCTGAAAAGTCTGGGCCAGCTTTTGATTCAAAGCTCACTTCGGGCTACCTGGCTCAGACAAGGCAGCAGTCTTGGAGGGATTCGTTGCTGGCAGTCTGCTCAACTTCAGATTTACAGGAGCTACTTCAAAAGGCATCTTCTCCCGCGCCGAAAGCAATGCAATGGATCGTGTCTTCATGAGATAGCTATGATTCGCCCAAGGCTCCAGCTTGACTCGCGATCCCAGGGGTAAAGCCGCAACTTGTTCCAGCTTCGAGTCTTCGATCAACGGCGCTTTCGCCAGCAGGTCCATGAACTCCGGTGTCTTCAGATACATCGTCAAGTCATTCCCAAGAGTGGCTTGAATCAGCCGCGGCAGACTTGGGCTCTTTTGCTGCAGAGCTTTCAGAAACAAACCTGCCCCGCCAAGCTTGTCCTTGTATGGGGAGTTGGCCAGCAATACCGTAGCTTTTTTCATGGCACTGGCCACTTCTTCAGGCGTCCGTGAAAACCGGAACTGGTCGAGTACCGTCTCGTCTTCCACCATCGTCCGGTCGTTAAACGAATACTCAGTTCTGGTAGGGTGAGCCAGAGCAATATGCGCCAGCTCCATTGCAAGCACTAGCGCAAGGCTCGCCTCATCTGGCAGAACATCTACCAGTCCACGGCTGATCGTAAGCGTATGCCCAATCGTGAAGGTCTCTAGCGGCGTCGTCAACAGCAGCCGGCACTGCGCTTCAATATCCAGCTCATTGGTGACAATCAGATTGTTCACCACCGTGTTCAGAATCTTGTCCACTTCGCCACGCGGGGCAATCAAGCCAATTTTCTCGAGCCTCTCGATCACATTGGTTTCCGCTTCCCGCTCCCACCTGCGTTGCCCCTCTAGAGGTGAAACTTCCTGTTTGGCCTCGTTATCGTTGACTTGCCCTTCTGATTCGACAAGCATTGAGGTCAATTCTTCCAGCTTCCGCTTGCTTTGAGAATCGTAGCTCCAAATCCGCGTTTGCCCTTTGAACCGTGAGGCACTCCGGCTACCTGTCCCGTCTTTCTGGGAGACGGTATCTTCGACATAAATGACTGCCGGAATCCATACGCCAGGGGCCGTATTGACTCTCCAGCTATCGAAGTGAAAATAGACGCCATCCTCACTTCGCAAAGTGTAAGTACCATTGAGCCGAACCACGCAGGCATCCTGGTCTTCCACCCAAATCCGGCCCAGAAACTTTCCGGCCTGATCCTGCGCCACCGGTGCCACATCAAATACGAGACACCGCACGTCTCCCAGAAATTCTCGACGCACGAAATCAAACTTGTACGACTTGCGGTCAAACGACTTCGAATCAATCAACGCCATTTGCGCAAACCCTACCGGAAGAAACGCAACCGGCTCCTGTGCTTCCGTCGCAGGCCCTGCCTTTTTGAAAAACGGAAGCCGTCCCTTTGGCTTGCTCTCTACAACTACCGGTGCCTCAATACTTCTCTTCACAAACGAGACGTAATTGATGGAATTGATCAGAACCATACGCCCTAGAAAGTAATGGTCCCGCCCCTCTTTGGAACTGCTCGAAGCGCTAGCTTCTTCCTGAATATAGGTCTCGACGATTGGGTTGCGCTCGGATAGGATCTTCATCATTCGCTGCTCTGCAGCAATCACACGATCCAGCAAGCGGTCTACCGCACTATTTGCTTCAGCTGCCTTTTCTTCTGCTGCCGGCATGGGAACACCGAATGCTGTTAAACCGCAAGCCGCCTGAAACAAGCCTCGACGGGAGATCTCGCTACGCGATTGAGAGAGGCTGGTCTGATCGAATTTCACTCCGAATTTCACTTTGAATTTCACTTTCTGGGCGAAACCAACTTAGTGGCGCGCACTCATGGCAGAGGCTCTGGGACTCAAATCGCAGTCTGGAGGAGCGGATACTTTGGGTGGGGCTGAATTTCACTGCGCTCTGACTACTCTCTTATCGAGCCCTAGCCTTGAAATCGAGCACAACTCTGCCCGCTTGAATCCTCACTCCGTGCGATTCGATAAATCCGTCACTGTCCTCTTGTCACTCTTATCGCCCCAACCCAACCTGCTTTGAGATTTTTCTCGGCACAACTCCATCGCCACCCCGTTCCACTCTCTGCAAAGCCGACCTGCTCCTGATATCTTCGTAGTGCACAACCACACAGCATGAGACAGCTAACAGCAGTTCTTGTCGTTTCGATCCTGGCGGGGGCTGCCCCCGAAGAATCCATCGCTCCCCTCGGCAAATACACCCCCGGCGAGCGCCGCCACTGGGCCTTTCAAGCCCGTCGTGACTCCAACCCCACCGCAACTATCGATACCTATATCCTGGACAGCCTGCGCAAAGCCAACCTCACACCGGCCCCGGAAGCCGACCGTGCCACCCTCATTCGCCGCGCCACCTACGACCTCCACGGTCTTCCACCTACCCCTGCCGAAACCGAGGCCTTCCTCAACGACAAATCCCCCAAGGCTTACGAAAACCTGATCGAGCGTCTTCTGGCCTCCCCGCGCTACGGCGAACAATGGGCCCGCCACTGGCTCGACGTCGTTCGCTTTGCTGAATCCGACGGCTACGAATACGACACCCACCGCCCGGATGCCTACCGCTATCGCGACTACGTCATCGAGAGCTTCCAGCACGACAAGCCCTACGACCAGTTCGTGAAGGAGCAACTCGCCGGCGACGAAGTCGACCCCTCCACGCCCACCCTCCTCATCGCCAGTGGCTTCAACCGTCTTGGTCCCCTCCGCAAAAACGCCGGCAATCAGGAAGTTGCTAGTTCCCGCAACGAAGTCCTCACCGAGATGACCAATATCGTTGGTGCCGCCTTCCTCGGCGTAACCGTAGGTTGCGCCCGCTGCCACGATCACAAATTCGACCCCTTCCGTCAATCCGATTACTACCGTATCCAGGGCTACTTCTCACAAACCCACAGCCGCGACGTGATCATCGCCACCCCCGAACAACAAGCCGCTCACAAAGCGATCCTCGACCCGATCGAAGCTGAAATCAAAACCCTTCGCGCCAACATGCGCAAAGCTACCGAAGA
>CANGVB010000177.1 GCA_947456995.1 Bryobacteraceae bacterium
ATCCGCGAGCTATGGAAAGACTTTCTCGATTCCATTGCAGCCAAACGCCTGCCCGCCTGCGACATCGAAAAGGGTCATCAGGCAACTGCAATGAGCATGCTCGCCATTGCCTCACTCAAGCACGGCAAGAGTCTCGACTGGGACGGCAAGAGAGAGATCATTACCAACGAGCCCGCTGCCAATAAGCTCCTGTCGCGAAACTACCGCAAGGGCTACGATTACCCGAAGTGATCGAAATATGAAATTCCGGCGATTCCCGCCGCACCGGCTTCAACACATAATCGTTCATTGGATTGTGTGATGCCTCCCAGCGCGAGCACTGGAATTTTGACTCGCGCCACAACTTCCGCCAGAGCAGCAACACCAAGAGCCGGCCCATAGCCGGGCTTTGAAGAACTTTCAAAAATTGGGCTGAGGTAGGCGTAATCTGCCCCCTCTGCTTCGGCCCGCAACACATCGTCCAAACAGTGGCAGGAAACACCGATCATCAGATGCAAACCAAAACGCTGCTTCAGCAAGATCGGAGCAATTCGATGCGAAGGCAGATGCACCCCATCAGCGCCTGAAGCAAGACAAACATCCATCCGGTCATTGATCAAAAGCTTCCCTTGAAACCTTCGCCTCAAGTCCTGAGCGCGTGATAGCAACTCGCCGGCATCCAGATCCTTGGCCCGCAATTGAATCACGTCTGCCGCCGGCAGACGCTTCAGGTCTCCAACACTGATGCAATGCCGCGTCACAGAATTCGAAGGCTGCTCGTCGGGAAGCGTAGCGTCCACTCGCGGTGGTGCCGATTCTCGGCAAACTCCTCCAGCGGTAGCTCCACAATCAACCCGCCGGCGAAGTGCAGTAACGCAGTTCTGGCAGTCTCAGAAGCGGCTTCCAGCGTCAGCACCAGGCTTCCCTTCTCTGCCTTTCCCATCTTCGGCGTCACCGCAATCTCATCCCTGCGCACGCAAACAGTTACACGATCACCAAGCAATCGCGCTGGATAGTAGGGCCCTTCAAGATCCACATCGTTCCACTTCAGCTTGCTGCGGTTGGCGCCAGGATCGAGTTGCTTGATCTCCGCTGGCAACAAATTGAACAGACCAAGCAGGTTGGCAACTCCAGCCGAAGCAGGCTGATTCAAAATCTCACGCGGGCTACCCGATTGAGCAACCCGGCCATCAATCAAAACATGCATCTGATCGGCAAGGATAAAGGCTTCTTCGAGGTCATGCGTAACCAGCAACACAGGAACAGCGAACTCATCGCGAAGCCTCGCCAGGATCTCGTAGAATTCATGACGCAGCGTTGTATCGAGCCCAGTAGAAGGCTCATCGAGCAACAAGACTGCAGGCTCAACAACCAGTGCCCGGGCAATTGAACACCGTTGCCGCTGTCCGCCCGACACCTCATTGGGCTTCCGTCCGGCAATTTCGGTCAGACGAAATGATTCCAGCAATTGAGTCACCTTGCGGTGCCGTTCCAGCTTCGGCAATGATGTCGCGGCAAAGGCCAGATTCTCACGCAAACTCATGTGCGGAAACAAAGCGTGACGCTGAAACAAATACCCGCAGCCCCGCTGCTGTGGCGGGAGGAAAACTCCGGTCCCAACATCTACGAGCAAACGATCATTCAGAAGGATGCGCCCGCCATCCGGCTTCGAAAAACCCGCAATCAAGTCCAGCGTTAAGGACTTGCCAGACCCGCTTGGGCCAAACAGGACGGTAGTGCCGGCACCCACCTGAAATTGAGCATTCAGCTCAAAACCGGCAGCATCCCCTGCCGGTGCAAAACGCTTCTGTAAACGTACTTCGAGCATCTCTTTAACTACGCAAGGCCTGCGGCGGATTCATTCGATTTGCAAGCCAAACGACAAGTAACCCGATCGCGGAGACAATCAACACGAGCGTCCGCGCGAGCGAGGCGTTGCCAGATTCCACTGCGTCGTAGATTGCGACGGAAAGTGTCTGTGTCTTGCCGGGGATGTTTCCAGCGATCATGATCGTCACTCCAAAATCTCCCAGGCTACGTGCAAAAGCCAGCACAGCAGAAGCGGCAATCGCCCGCTGGCACAAAGGCAACACCACGCGCAAATAGATCGTCCATTCCGGCAATCCAAGGCTCCGGGCCGCCTTGATATAGATCGGGTCCACACTCTCAATCGCCGCGCGAAGGTACTTGGTCAGCAAAGGAGCCGAGTGAACAACAGCCGCGATTACTGCCGCTTTCGGAGTAAATACAAGCGGACTGCCCGTCAACGATTCCCATACCCTACCCAGCCACGACTCACGACCCAAAACAATCAGCAGGTAATAGCCAAGCACTGTCGGCGGCAAGACTAAAGGCAGCGAAATCGCCGCATCCAGCAAATCCTTCCCACGGAATTCAAGAAAGCTGAGTGCCCACGCCACAAGCAGTGCAATCGTCAGCGAGATTGCGGTAGCGGCAATAGCGACTTCTAGACTCAGTACGAGGGGAAAGTAATCCATTACTGCAAAGGCCTGGTGCGAGGAGTTGCGTCACCCTCGGTCATCTTCAGCGCCCACTTGATCGCTTCGGTATACATCTTCCGGATGTCGGGGCGGTTCAATGCCTGATCATGGTGTCCAAAGGTGGAGTAGAACACTCGCCCCTTGCCGTATTCCTTCACCCAGGCAACCGCAAAATCCCCGTCCGTGCGACGAATATTTTTGGCCTTCATGTCCAGCTTCGATTCATCAAGCCGTGCCAGTACGCGCACCTTGTCTCGAGAATACGCCCGAGCCTGGTAGATTTCGTCGTTAATGACAAAGGCCTTCGGAAAGTGCGCAGTTGCAGGATGCTCACGATCCTCAACAATCACTGGTGCGTCGAATGTATTCCACGGATGACTGTCAAAATAACCACCCACCATCTCGCCGTACTCTGGCCATTGGTAGTTGGTATCAATCGCCGTATGTCCGCCAATAAAGCCCTTACCGTCATCCTTGATAAAGCTCAGCAGTGCTGCCTTTTGCTCGTCATCCATCACAAGCTCGCCCGTCGTATGGAAGTACACGGCGTCAAAGTAATCCAGATTCCGCTTATTCGCACCCAGTTTCTTCTTGGTGATGAATTCACTGCTCGTCTGAATATAGGTGTCCCAAAGGCCCGTTTCTTTACCAAGGTCGTAAATCATGTGCAGCGCAGTCGAGGTTGCATCATGATGAAATCCACGTGTTTCGCCGATTGCAAGCACCCGCTTGCGCTTGATCTGGGGCTGCGCCTCAGAGCAGGTTGTGCCTAGACCCAACAGAACAAACAGGGCTGCACTGACTCGAAAAAACGATTTCATTTTTGACTCTCCGAATGGGAATCATAACGCAGATGAAATACTAGTAGTTTGGAAAGTCACGAGAAAACAGTCCGCATCGCCGTAGCAGGCGCAGGCGCGTTCGGACGCAACCACATTCGAGTTTTAAAAGAGCTACCCGGTGCAACGCTCACTGGCCTCTATGATCGAGATCCGGCAACTGCAGCGGCAGCTTCCACCGAGTTCGGCATACCAGCCTTTGACTCGCTGGAAGCTCTCGCCCAAGCCTCGCAAGCCTGCATTGTTGCTGTCCCAACCATTGCCCATTCCGAGGTTGGAGGCAAACTGCTCGAAGCGGGCCTCGACATCCTGGTAGAGAAGCCAATTGCGCTCGATCTCGCCAGTGCCCAACATCTGGTGAGCCTCGCAGCCCAGCACCAACGCATCCTGCAGGTGGGTCATCTCGAACGATTTAACCCTGCCGTCACCGCACTCGAAAAAGCCATCACACTTCCTCTCTTCTTTGAGATCCATCGCCTCAGCGTCTTCACGCCCCGCAGCCTCGACGTGGACGTGGTGCTCGATCTGATGATCCACGACATCGAAATCCTCCTTGCACTCACAGGAAAAGAACCCGTCGGCATCCAGGCCGCCGGCATCCACATATTAAGTGAAAAAGTCGACATCGCCAACGTACGCATGGAATTCCCCGGAGGCGTCATCGCAAACCTTACCGCTAGCCGCGCATCTACAGAGAGAGTCCGAAAGCTCCGTGTCTTCCAACCTGGCGCTTATCTCAGCATGGATTACGCAAAGCAGGAGCTTTTCGGAATCGAAATCGGCCCCCAGCGGCAAGTCCGCATCAAGCCACAACTGGTCGTCAAGAGCGAGCCCCTGCGGCTTGAACTCGAAGCATTTCTGAGTAGCGTTTCAACCCGCGAGAAACCCAAAGTGGATGGTGAAACGTCTTTAAGGGCATTGCGGGTAGCACTGGATGTTGTAGATAAAATTGAATTGCACGCAAGCGTCGTATCCGAAACTCTGAAAGTTGCTGGCTATCCTTCCTACTGATCCAATTGAGCAGCCAATTCCAGATCTCAATCTCATTCGAGATTGGGACGACGGATCCATGCGCCCCAAGATTGGGCTGGTCTCAGCCCTCTCGATCGCCTTCCACCTGATCCTGTTCAGCGTGATCCTGGCTACCCCGCGAAGTTTCTTTGAAAGCAATCCCCGCAACCCGCTTGACATCCAGCAGGTTGAGCGCAAAGTTACTCCCCTTACCGCCCCGCGCTTTGAACTCACCCAAAAAGAACCCAACAAGGGTCCGGTAAAACAGGAACTCACCCTCGACGACCTCACCGCCAGCATGCAACAGAAGCGGACTCCCAAGACCTACATTCCGCCACCAACTCCAACGCAGAAGGCAGAGCCCGCCCCACGCCCCGTAGAGGCACCGCCACAGATCCAGGCATCGATCCCTGACAACAGAACGCTCGCACAACTCGGCACGCCCCAGATTGCACCACCTGAGCTGAAGCCTCTGGAGCAACCCAAACGAAGCCCCTTTGAAACCGCAGGCCAGAGTGCCGGAGTCAGGAAAGGCAGCGAAGACGGTCGCATTCCAGAGATGAAGCGCCAGAGCATCGACGAACTAATGCGTCAAAGCATCCCTGGCTCACAAGGCACCAGCGGCCAAATCGTTACGGACTTGCCGTCTCAAACGAACCCAATGCAACCCCAGAGCCAAATCGGCTCAAGCCTGGAACTGTTGAGTGACCCGCAAGGGGTCGACTTCCGCCCTTACCTCAAGCGCATCCTTGCCATCGTCCGTCGTAACTGGTTTGCCGTCATCCCCGAAAGCGCTCGCTTCGGCCGTCGTGGCAGAACCATGATTCAGTTCTCAATCAGCAAAGATGGCCGCGTACCCAAACTTGTCATCTCCGGCCCATCCGGAACCGAAGCGCTAGACCGTGCGGCAGTCGCGGGTATCAGCGCTTCCAATCCATTCCCGGCACTGCCACCAGAATTCAAGGGTGAAGTCATCCGCCTGCAGTTCGGCTTCTCCTACAACATGCCATGATCAGCAACCGCAAACTCCTACTAGCCCTTGCCGCTTATGCGCTCATCGCACTCTCGGCGTACTACACCCTCAGCGAGAACATGCGCCTGGCAATTTGGGTACTTATGGGCGGACTCGCCCTAAAGACTCTCGTTGCGGCCCAGCAGCTTCGCACCCAGCATTCCACCGAGGCTGCTGAGCGTGGTGGCGCCAACGAAGTAGATTCCCATAAACAACAGGATTGACAAGCCCAGCATCACGGGATTTTCAAATATTTCCTTGACCCGTGCAAGGTCCGATTCAGAGAAGCTTCCCTGCAACGCCGCTTCCTGAATCTTCTGCATCTCCCCGGATTCAATCGCGGGGATCACACTGATCGTGAATAGAATCAAAAACAGGGCAAACAAAAACACGCCGGTAATCCAGCCCATCCTAGCGCCAGCAAGCACCGTCAAGTTGGCCCCAGTTCGGCGCTGATAAAACCAGACACTCAACACCCCTGCAGCGAGCGTGGGCAGAATGATCCCTAGCAGCGGCATGCCGCTGAAGCCGGCCAACGGGACAAACAAAACCATCGCAATCGCAGCCACCAGCAAAGCCACCCGCACAGCAGCACCATTGCTGAAGTTGATCTCCGCCACAGAGCTGCTCAACTCAACCTTGTCGAGCAGTTGCTCCATCTCTTGCGGGACTTCGCTCACCTCTTCTTCATCAACCGGCATTTCAAACGTAGGCTTGCCGCAGCGATGACAAAACTTGGCACCTTCGACGAGTTGCGTTCCACAATTGCAGACTTCTAACACACCTTCATCGTAGCAACCGCTTCAGGCACGATATCCTAACAAGTTAACCTATGCCTTCTCTAAACTTGCTCGTAATCGCCGAACCCACCGGTAGCTACCTCAGCCTGCTCCCTGAACTGGGCCCCGGCGTTACCTACGAAGTCACCAAAGAAATCGCCCGCGCTGAAGAACTCGCTCCCAATGCCGACATCATCCTCACCGGCGTCGGGGCTTCGGGCGTCACCGTCAAGGCGGCCATCGACAAAGCAGAGAAGCTCCAGTGGCTCCACTCCCTCTCTGCAGGTGTTGACCATCTAATGGCCACTCGCCTGCGTCAATCGGACATCCCGGTCACCAACGCCAAAGGCGCCTATAGCCAGTCTCTCGGCGAATACTGTCTGGCTGCCATGCTCTTCTTCGCTAAAGACCTCAACCGCATGCGCAAGAGTCAGGCCGCAGGCAAGTGGGATGTCTTTGACGTCGACATGCTCGAAGGCAAAACCCTCGGCATCCTCGGTTATGGCGATATCGGCAAAGCCGCCGCCCGGCGTGCCAAGGCTTTCGACATGAAGATCATCGCGCTGCGTCGCCGCCCTGATCGCTCTGCCGGCGACGGAATCGCCGACGAAATCTGGGGCATGGATCGCAAGCTCGACCTGATGGCCGCAAGCGACTACCTCCTCCTTGCCATGCCCGCCACACCAGACACCAAGGGCATCGTCGGCGAAACAGAACTCCGCGCCATGAAGAGCGACAGCGTCATCATCAACCTCGGCCGCGGCAACGCGATCGACGAAAAATCACTCATCGTCGCCCTGCAGGAAAAATGGATCCGCGGAGCCGCCCTTGACGTCTTCGAAGTCGAGCCCCTCCCCGATAACCACGTCTTCTACAACCTCGAAAACATCCTCGTCAGCGCCCACACCGCAGACCACACCAAGACCTGGACCGAAGACTCGATGCGCATCTTCCTTGCCAATTTCGCCCGCTACACCAAAGGCGAACCACTGATCAACCTCGTCGACAAGGGAGTCGGCTACTAAGCATGAGTCTCCCCGCACCAACTGCACTCGACGTCCGCTCCGCTGCGGTACGCATCACCGGCTTCACTCACAAAACTCCGGTTCTCACCTCGCGTGGCCTCAACGAAACAACCGGCCTCGAATGCCACCTGAAGTGCGACAACTTCCAGCG
>CANGVB010000178.1 GCA_947456995.1 Bryobacteraceae bacterium
AAAGACCTGAACGTCTGCGGGCTGATTGGCAAAGTGCGGCTGAAAGGCAAGCACGATAGACATTAGCCAGTTGGAATCCTTGAAGGTTACCAATCCGCCGGTACCCGCTTCGTTACCGCTGAAGTCTTGCATTTGGTTGAAGAAGGATGGGTCCTTCAGGGTTACCGTAAAAGACTCCCACCACGCTTGCGCGATTGAACTGTTGAAGATGGCTGGGCGTCCAAATTGAGGACGTCCTTCGGCCAGTCGTTCCCATAAAGTCCAGCCGCTGCTATCGGCTTTGGTTAACTTTGCCGGAGCGCTGGTCATAGAACCGAGACTCGATGCATCGGTCATGGAGCCATTCTGCAGAAAGACAAAGTCTCCTTCATGAACGGTGATGGTTTCAATTGCGCCCGAGCGTAGACACTGCAGGCCGGTAACGACGAATTGGCCATTGGTGATGGAGTGCTCGATATCAGTCACCAGACAATTCGTAACGAGGTTTACACCTTGAGCTGCGAGCCATGCCTGCAGGGGAAGAACCAGAGAGTCATATTGGTTATAAATCGTCCGCTTCACTCCGGCCAGAGTTTCAATGCGTGAGAACTCCAGCATGAATCGAAGCAGATACCGCTTGAACTCGACTGCACTGTGCCAGGGCTGAAAGGCGAATGTCGTCGACCACATGTACCAGAAGGGTGTCTCGAAGAAGTCTGGAGAGAGGCAGTCGGTAATGCGTTTAGCTCCCAGATCCTCTTCTGTGGCCTGGCTTAGCTTCAAAAGCTCAAGCCTGTCGTGCATGGAGAATCCCATAGAGGCGACAGGCACCTTTGCCCGCCTGCGATCCACTAATCGAGCCATTGAATTGGATTTGTGAAGTTCATTGAAGTCCATCGTTTCGTCGTAGACAGACTTCCCTGGTCGAGTTAAGGAGGGGATGGATTTGAAGAGTTCCCAGGTGCACTCGTAGTTATCGGTGGTTACCATGCGGCCGCCGCGTAGTGAATATCCGGTTGCGGGATTGCCTGCGCCGTCGAGACTGCCACCGAGAACTGGTGAGGATTCCAGGATCGTGATGTTTGCGCCGGGAACACTACCGTCCCGGATCATAAAGGCGGCCGCAGCAAGGGAGCCAATTCCCCCGCCAACTAAGTAAGCGTGATGTTTCGACGTCATAGCCAACAATGTGCAAGTGGTGGGCCATAGCCTTGCAATGCCAGGATCGAAACTTTGCTGGCCCCCAGTCACTTTAGAAAGCCAGGCCAGAACAATTTGCTGACCACATCCCGTCAAGTGACTCCTTTCGGTCAGCAGCCAGCGCGTGCTTTCGCGAATGCAATTAGATTCGATTGCCAAGTATTGAGTAATTGGAATTGGTTCTTGCCGTGCTTATGGATCTAATGTCTGAACAGATTCGATCGCTGTCACTCATAGGGAGAAACAAATGTCTGAAAAGAATTCGGTGGTTGCCGTCTATGCCTCACATGCAGGCGCAGAGCAGGGAGTGAAAGAACTCCAGCGTGCGGGAATCGATATGCAAAGCCTGTCGATTATTGGAAAGGACACCCATACCGACGAGCAGGTGGTGGGCTACTACAACACCGGAGATCGCATGAAGTACTGGGGGAAAACCGGAGCGCTATGGGGCGGATTCTGGGGCCTGATGTTTGGATCTGCTTTCTTTGCTATTCCAGGGATCGGTCCGGTACTGGTTGCAGGGCCGGTTATCGCCTGGATCATTGGTGCGCTTGAGGGCGCGGTGGTGGTTGGCGGCATGAGTGCCATTGGTGCTGGCCTGGTGGGCATGGGGATACCGAAAGACAGCGTTATCGAATATGAGTTAGCTCTCAAGACCGATAAATATCTTTTGATGGTGAATGGCTCTGAGGCTGAAGTGAGCAAAGCGAGAGTCATTCTGGATAGCACCGGCCCTGTAACGACTGCCCTGCACGAGTGTGAAAAAGCCGCAGCAGCGTCTCGTTAATTTCTATTTCACACAACCAGAATCGACTTGAAATCAATTGCCCGGGAGGGCCCATCATGCTAACAAAGAGCCAGAATCTCAAAGGTCTTGTCATCCGTTCTAGTGACGGAGAAATCGGAAGCGTCGGCGAAATTTATTTCGATGATCAACGCTGGGTGGTTCGCTACTTAACGGTCGATACCGGCAACTGGTTGAACGGACGGAATGTGTTGATCACACCGCATTCCATTCTTCAAACCGACTGGACCACCGGCAGGATTGACGTCTCCCTGACCCGCAAGCAAATTGAAAACGCACCGGACATTGATACGCAACGGCCGGTTTCGCGGCAGCAAGAGGCGGAGTACTACGGCTATTACGGTTATCCCTATTATTGGCAGGGCCCTTACATCTGGGGCCCTTCCTATTCGCCGGGGGGAATGGTTCCGATGTGGGAAGCACAAAGCACTACTGAGGCACGAGTCGACAAAGGGTCGGGCGATTCGCACTTGCGGAGTACAAAGGCGGTAACTGGATATCGCATCCAAACGCAGGACGGCGAAATTGGACACATCGAAGACTTTCTTGTCGACGATGAAGCTTGGGCCATTCGCTACCTCGAAGTGGACACGACGAATTGGTGGCCGGGCAAAAAAGTACTTCTGTCGCCAGACTGGGTGGAAAGTGTCAGTTGGGGAGAGTCGAAGGTGTTTGTGGCTGTCACGCGAGAGGCGATTCAAAACTGTCCCGAGTATCTGGACAGTGTGCCGGTAACTCGTGAATACGAGAACAAACTCTACTTCCATTACGGACAGGCTCCTTATTGGATCGAAGCAGAAAAGCAGCAATCTGCCTTTGCTGCAAGTGGCGCTTAAAGCGCTCCTTTCAGAACTGCTGCAGACTCCCGCGAAAGAGAAAGAACCATGAGCAAATTCATTTTTGTATCCTTTGCCGATGAAACGAAGGCCTACGAAGGCACCCGGGCTCTCGAAGCCCTGCACGCTGAAGGAAGCCTGACCCTCTACGGCATGTCTGTAGTGGCGAAGGGATTGGATGGCAAGCTATCGATCCAACGGGAAAGTGATCATGGCCCTTTGGGAATCACTGTTGGTGCCCTGGCGGGTGGGCTCATTGGATTACTAGGCGGCCCGATCGGCGCGGCCATCGGCTTTGGCGGTGGCGCTTTGATGGGCAGCTTCAGCGATTTGGCAAATCTCGGAGTAGGCAAATCGTTTATTGAGGATGTGTCGAAGGCATTGACCCCGGGCAAGGTAGCAGTGGTGGCCGAGATAACAGAAGAGTGGGTGACTCCACTCAATGCGCGCATGCAAGCACTGGGTGGCGTTGTACATCGAAACTGGCGGGCTGTTGTCGAAGATGATCTGTCTCAGAAGGAGATGGCTTCTATCCGGGCAGAACTTTCCGAACTGAAAGCGGAATACGAGCACGCGAAGGCAGATGGCAAGGCCGGTCTTAAGGAAAGCATCTCGGCACTCGAGGATCTGGAGCGTAGCACTGCAGACCGGTTGAAAAGCCGGATTGCAGAACTGAGTCATGAGACAGAAGCAAAGCTAAATGCGCTGCAGGCGCAGGCATCCCGGGCTTCAGGCGATTTAAAAACGAAAATTGAAAATCGCATTGTCAACCTGCAGAGCGACGGTGCTCGTCGCGTCCGTCAATTGGAGCAGGCTTGGGGATTGACGAAAAAAGCACTCGCTTCCTGAGAGGCGTTGTGTAGACGTTACAGAATGCGAAATAGGGTAATGAGCAAATTATTGAACGAGTTTGAAATCTCGTCGGCGGAGGCTGCTTGAGTGTAGAACCCAAGTCTGTTGTATCGGCAGCAAAGCCTGTTGAGAAGAGCCAAATGCTTGCGCCGGCACTGCCGACGGATGCTGTATACCTTAAGAAAGCAGACTCGAAGCCCGGCTGGCTGCGCCGCTGGTTGCCGGGAATTCTCATTGTGGGGTTTGCGCTTGGCGCTGCCGTGTATTGGTTTGTTCACCGGCCAGTTGAGGTGACGCTGTTTCGGCCAAGTCTTGTATCGATCCATGAAACCATCGCGAGCAGTGGCCTGGTGGGCGGGGTGCGTGAGTCTGTGATCGGGGCTTCGTTTAACGGTTTAGTGGTGCGTCTTGATGTAAAGCTTGGTGATCACGTTGAGGCTGGACAAGCACTGGCGGTGCTCAAGAACAACGTGACTCAGGCTCAGGTGAAGCAGGCGGAAACAGCTGTTGTGTCGGCGAGAGCCCAACTGAAGTTGACGTCGAGAGGTCCGCTAGCCTCGGATCTTCAAGTAACCCAGATGCAGGTAAGCCAGGCCAAAGCGTTGGCTGCGCAGGCAGTATCTGAGCTTGAGTTGGCGCGCAAAACACAGGCTAGAACCCAGGAGCTGGCAAAAGCTGGTGTCGTTTCCAGAAGCGAAGTAGACGCAACGGCGTCAGCGCTTGCGGCCTCAGAAGCCAAGTCGCGATCTGGCACCGCATCGATCCGACTGGCCGAAGCTCAATTGCAAACCCTGCGCTCTACTCCCCGAAAGGAAGACGTTGAATTAGCCCGCGATCGATTGAAGGAAGCGGAGCAGGCTTTGCTGGTGGTTCGCCAGGAGGCTAGTGAGGCAAAGATCGTAGCGCCCTTTTCAGGCACTATCACGGCCGTCCATGTCGAAGTAGGCCAGATTGTCGATGCGCAGGGACTCTTCGGATTGGTGAGCGATGCACTTGAGATTCGCATCGATCTGGACGAAAGCAATCTTGCTGACATTACGGTGGGACAAAAAGGATTGCTCTCTGCCTCTGCATTTCCTGGACAGACCTTCGAAGGACGTCTCAAAGAAATTTCTCCTTCCATCAACACCATTCGTGGAACCGTATCGATCAAGCTGGAACCAATATCGCCACCGGCATGGCTGAAGTCGGGCCAGACGCTGAACGTGAATCTTGTCACGAATGAAGCTGCGCCGCGTTTGCTTGTGCCTGCCAGCGCATTGCGGCGATCTGGCGATCGTACCGTCGCACTTGTTCTTGAGGGAGATCGTGCATTCGAAAAAATTGTGCTGACACGGCCTCCCACCGCTAACGGCATTCCAGTGCTTGCGGGGCTGGAAACCACAGACCTTGTCATCGTGAATCCGCAGAAGATCCAAAGCGGCGACATTGTCAGGATCAAAAAGTAGTTTCCGAGATGACGATCACTGCTCTACTGCCGCTACGAATCCGGTTTGAGTGCCAACTCGCGTGGCGGCATCTTCGCTCAGGTGGCGGGCAAACCTGGCTGACGATCGCAGCGGTTGCTTCGGGCGTCATCATCGTCATTTTCATCATGGGCTTGATCTTCGGGCTGCAGAAGAAGTTCACCTCATTGCTTACCGAAGCCATCCCTCACGTTACTGTGCAAGTACCCGAAGGCAAACCGATCCCTTATGCGGACATTCCTGGGAGTAAAGGCGGCCTCAGCTCTTCACGGTCTGAACTGCAAGCTCCCCAGAGAAAGAACATCGACGACTGGCGCACAGTTCTTTCCGTGGCAAGTGAGATCCCTAACGTTCAAACGGTTAGTGCGGCAGTGTCGGGGCAAGGTTTCGCTTCGAAAGGTGCCAACCCGGTTGGAGTTTCTCTGACTGGTGCCGACCCCGCCGAGCAGGAGAGGATCACTCCGGTAACAAAGAACCTGATAGCCGGCCATTACCTCGGGCTTGCATCCGATGAAGTTGTGGTGGATTACGAACTGGCGCAGGACTTGAACGTTGCGGTGGGTGACCGAATTCGCATTACATCCATTTCGGGAGTGCCGGAACCCCTGCGCATTACCGGGATCTATTCGAAGGGTCAGGGTCGCGGCAGTGCCTACGTGACGCTGCGCACTGGCCAGAGCATGCTTGGTATTGGCAATTCGGTAAACGTGGTCTACGTCAAAGTGTTTGATATTTTTGGCGCAGATGCTGTGGCCGAGCGGTTATCGGTGCTGCTCGATTGTGAGGCCAAATCATGGTCGAGTGAGTTTCCCAATTTTGTTACCTCTCTGCAAGCGCAGTCAGCTTCTGCTTATCTCATCTCAGGCTTTACGTTGATCGCTTCCTCGTTTGCGATCGCGTCTGTTCTGATTGTCTCGGTGCAACGCAAGGCAAAGCAAATTGGCATTCTCAAGAGCATCGGCGCACGGAGCAATCAGATCATGCTGGTGTTCTTGTTTGAAGGGCTTGGAATTGCAGTCGCTGGCAGTGTCATGGGGGCGATTGCCGGAATCACTGTTGTCTATTTGCTCAGCCTTCCGAAGCAAGCTGTAGGCCGGGGTGGTGGAAGCCCGGAAGCAATCTTTCCATTGATCCTTGACCCGCTCTACATTTTGGCGGCCATGGGTGCTGCCTCTTTAGCTACTGTGCTCGCGGCCTTGCTTCCGGCCCGCAGTGCGGCAAAGATGAACCCGGTGGATGCAATGCGATGAGCGCAGCTCCAGGCGAGGCAGTAATTGAAACGATAGGGCTGAAGAAAACCTATCCAGGTAAGGTGCCTACACCGGTCTTGTTCGGAATTGATTTGCGCGTCGTTGCCGGAGAGTTTATCTCGATCATTGGGCAATCCGGGAGCGGCAAGTCCACCTTGTTGAACATTCTTGGAGCACTGGATATTCCTACCGGGGGCGTAGTGAAGATCGATGGTGTGGATATCTCAACCCTGACTGAAGACGGGCTTGCCGTTCTTCGCAGCGAGGTGGTGGGTTTTGTCTTTCAGGCGCATTTTTTACTGGAAGAGTTGACGTGTCTGGAGAATGCAGTGCTTCCGATCCTGATCAGAAAAGGCGAGGCAACCAGCGAAGAATTGGAGTGGATCCGCAGCCTGCTGGTGCGGGTTGGATTGGGCGAAAAACTCGACAAGTACCCTGACACGATGAGCGGCGGCGAGAATCAGCGCTGCGCTATTGTCCGGGCGCTGGCCAATCGGCCGCGGATCGTGCTGGCCGACGAACCGACAGGCAACCTTGACAGCCACTCGGGGGAAGAAGTGTTCCGCCTGATGCGGCAGATGAGCAGCGAGGTGGGTATCGCGTTCGTTATGGTTACTCACGATGAACGACTTGCGCATGCAGCAGATCGAATCCTCATGATCGAAGACGGATTGATGAGGCCCGTTGCCGTGAAGCCTCGAATTGCCGCCTAGGCCAAGGGCCATTCAACGGCGCGGTGCAGCTTCAGCATGTTGGTGCTGCCCGGCACACCGATCGGCTGTCCACTCACGAAGACCACCTGATCGTGCGGCTTGATAAAGCCTCTCCGCTGCAACTCCTGATCCATTTGAATCAACATCTCGTCGGTTGAGCCGGCATTGGG
>CANGVB010000179.1 GCA_947456995.1 Bryobacteraceae bacterium
ACGTCCATCAGGATCAGGTCGAAGGCTTCTAAACGTACACATTCTATGGCCTCAAGCCCGTTGGTCGCTTCCACCACCCGGTGGCCATAATTGCCGAGAATTCCACCAGCCACCATTCGATTTACCGCGTTGTCCTCTGCCAGCAGGATCTTCAGGCTTTGAGCCCTGGAGGGTGTGTCTACCACTTTCTTCGGCATTTCCTGCTCACTGTGCCCGGTTTGCGCCATCAATCGAAGCAAGTCCCCCTCGAGAACTGGTTCCAAAAGGTAATCCCCAATCCCGAAAGGTCGGCTCAGAGTCAGGAATTCGTTCAACCGCAAGGAGTCCAGCAGCAAAACCGGTTTGCCTTTGCCACCCTGCTGCTTCCAAAGACCGGCACATTCTTCCACTCCAAACGCTGGATCCATCAGCAGTACATCAAAGTGTCCCTGACGCTCGATTGCTTCACGGGCCTGTTCGATGCTTGCCGTCAGCACAGATTCGATTCCTCGCGATTTGAGTACACGGCTCATGATGTGCTTTGCGGCTCTGCCTTGCTTCAGCACCAGCACCGACCAGTTTGAGGGCACTTCGGGTTTGGGCCCGGCACTTGCCGCCTGAATTTCCTCAAGTGCGAGAACAAACCAGAAGCGGCTGCCAACCCCGGGCTTGCTCGAAAGTGCCATTGCACCACCCATGAGTTCTACCAGTTGCCGGGAAATCGAGAGCCCAAGTCCGGTTCCACCGAAGCGTCGCGTATGTGTTCCATCGGCTTGCTCAAAGGCCTGAAACACATTCTGTTGTTTGTCTTCCGGGATCCCGATTCCGGTGTCTTCCACTTCAAAGCGAAGGGCCTGTCCATGACAAGTAACCCGCAACGTCACGCTGCCTTCAAGCGTAAATTTCAGCGCGTTGCTCAACAGATTCAGAAGGATCTGTCGAAGCCGCAAAGGATCGCCCCGGTAGGTGTTGCCTGCAGCCGGGTCGATCTCACACAACAGCTCAAGCCGCTTCTGGCTCGCCTGCAATGCTACGCTGCGAATGGTTTCCCCTACTACCTCACGCAACAAAAACGGCACTTCGTCCAGCCGCATCTTGCCCGCTTCAATCTTCGAAAAATCCAGAATGTCGTTGATGATGACAAGCAGTGAATCGGCAGAGCTTCTGGCTGTTGTCAAATACTCGCGCTGCTCCGGGTCCATTTCTGTATCCAGCGCCAGCTGAATCATGCCCGATACCCCGTTCATCGGAGTTCGAATCTCGTGGCTCATGTTGGCCAGAAAGTCGCTCTTCAGCCTTGCAGTGCTCTCCGCCCGGTCCTTTGCTTCGCGAAGCTCTTCATTGGCCAGTCTCAATTTTCTGGTTTGTGCTTCTACTTCTTGTTCCAGATTATTTTTGTGCTTGAGCAGCTCCTCATCCCGTTTGCTGATGTGATCGAGCATTCCATTGATTGCCGACATCAGTTGCCCCAACTCATCCCGCCGGCCATCGCTTACCCGCAATGAAAAGTCTTGCGATTCACTCACCCGGCTTGCCATCGCGGCCAGGTCCAATACCGGTTGTGAGATCAACCGCTGCAAACGCACCGAAACGATCCAGGCCGCCATCAAGGCGAAGCCCAGCACAACAATCGTGATCGACACAAACCGGGCTGCAATGGTGAGCCAGCTCTCCAGCCTGGCTTCCAGCTCCAGCGTGCCAACCTTTTCCGTATCCACCGAAATGGGCGCCTCTACCAGAATCCAATCACCTTGCCAGCGATTCTCTTCCTGCCCAGCCTCGCGTTGGTAGCGAGCCACTTCCTGCCTGCTTGCGTCCAGCACACGGCCGCTTACAATTCTCGAATCTGGTTTGAGCGATACAAGAATTTCCTGAACCCCTCGCTTGTCGCCCAGGCTCAGCGCTGCACTCGAGTTCTCCGCCAGTACATGCGCCAGCGTCTGTAGTTCAGTATTGGCGCGCTGATGGGCTGAGTAGAGCTCAACGCCAGTGAAGGCAACTCCAGCCAGCAGCAAGGCAATAGCAGAGGTCCCGATAATGATCAATGCCAACTTGCGCGCCAGCGGCAAGTCGGTGAAGCGCTGGCCTAATCGGAAGCGATTCGGGGTCATGGCCTCGATCTCCCTCCAGTCGAACCATTGCTGTGTTCTTTCACCGTGTAGCCCAGTCTCAATAGCTTGGAGCTGATGTTCAGCTTCGTATGCGTAAGCTTGCTCAACTGAACCGAAAAACTGAGGCGGCCATCTTCGACAAACAGTTGGATGATTCCCCCGCTATGATGAAAGCGGTCATCTTCTCCAATAGTCAAAAGCGATGCTTCTCTTGCTACCGAAAGATGCTCCTCCAGCTTGCTGCCGCTAAGCGATCCAAGATAAACCACGTGACACAGCTTCTGATCGCCTGGATGCCGAATCCCACGCACCTGGATCGGTCTGCCTTGCACCGATTTACCAAACGCAATTCTCGACATTGAATTGTAGAGTTCCGATTGCCCCACAATTCCAATCACGATCGGCACTTCCGGCCCAACGTTATTCGGCCATTCGGTAAAGCGGACAAAGCTCAACAGCAGCGCTGCCTTCAGGTCTTCTTCTCGGGACACCTGAGCCGGATACGCCATCACAAAGCACAATAGTGCCGCGGCCACTCTTATGAGTGGTCTCCCTGCGCGAGACTGGCTTTGAATACGATTCAACTTCTTCGTGCTTTTCCCTAGAACCGTGTTGTCCAGCGTAAGATCATCGATCGCTGCACCGGCACCGCATAAATGTAGAGTTCAGACTGAAACTCGAGCCTCCTCTTGTTGAGCCAGTCCTGCACGGTAAAGCTCAATTCCTGACTGCGCGTAGGTCGCCATCCCAGCCGCGAATCGATGCGTGCATACCCTGGTACTTGATATGCAGGAATTCTGTCTATGGCGTATCCGGAAACATCAAATTGCCAGCGCTGCGACAGGTTCCACAGAGACCGCATCTTGAGCTGTTGACGAGGTTCTTCGCCGTTGGTAAACCGCGATGGATCTGTCGATGCCGCTATCGCACGGCTGAAGTTGGAAAGGTAGGAATACGACCCATGCACCTTCCACCACGACTTAAGACTCATCGATCCGGCAAACTCGAATCCCCGCGAAGTTCCCACCCGCCCATTTCCTGTTGAAATCCTCTGTCTCAGGAGCAAAGCCGGTGAAAATTCCAGGCTCCGTTCCCCTAGCTCGAGCGATGTCAATCGTGTCAGCCTGTTGTGGAAAAGGTTCAGATCAATCGACCATTTCTGCCTTTGCTGATACCGGTATCCACCAGACAATTCCTTCACGCGTTCGGCCTGCAGATTAGGGTTCCCTACCAGATCAAGCAGTACAGGCAGTCCTTGCATCTCGCTTCGCCCAAAAGAAAGTGTGGCGATGTCGCGCTCTGCCCGAGAAGGCGTCCGAACCGCCCTCGACCAGCCTGCCCAAATACTGTGAGACTTGGTCGGCGTGTACAGAAACTTGAATGCCGGTTGCCATTCAAACCCCGTATAAGTGTTTTGCTCCAATCGAATTCCGGCCGATACCGTAACTCGTCGTGAGAACCATTGATGTTCGTTGCGAACCCTCAGATTGGACAAAGAGTCGCTTCGTCTTTGCTCTCGAAACCGGAAAGCTCGATCCGAACTGAGATTGTCTGTCGTCAACCGGTAGCCTGCTCCGACGATGATTTCATTGTTTTCCGAAAGCAGCCGGCGGTGTTGCACGTCCAGATCTACAGCTTCCAGCCGAAGCGAATATAGCTGGCTTTCCCGGCTCGAGCGGTCTGCCCAAAATTGCGCGATAGTCTCTGAACTACTCGAATTCGATCTCACCCATCGCGCCAGCACATTGCCACCAGGCACCTCTTCTTCCAGCCTCAAACGGCTCGGCACCGCGCCCGCACTCAGTTTCCAGCTCTCCAGCGAAAACGAGTTTCGAAACATCATCCCGCTCAACTGGATAATGTCTCGTGTCGACTTCTGCCAATCCAGCCGAAAGCCCATTCGCAGCGCAGATCCGTCCTGATCGTCTGAAGAGCCATCGATGAAGTTGCGGGGTTCACCAGGCATCTCCATCAGATTGCGCCGTGTCAGCGGCGATCCCGGCGCATAGAACCGGCGGTAATTCTGTTTGCCCCAAATCCGGTAAAAGAGCTTTTCCCCCACCTTGCCACCAAAGCGGTACGACGAAAAAGCCCGCTCTTCATTTCCTGTCCCAAACGTCGCCTGCGATCCCACCGTGTCCTGCGCAGCTTTAGTAATGATGTGAATCACCCCGTTCACCGCATTGGAGCCCCACATCACAGACCCCGTCCCTCTCACTACTTCGATCCGGTCGATATCTTCGATAATCAGGTCTTGGGAATCCCAATACACTCCAGAGAACAGGCGGTTGTAAACCGGTCGCCCGTCGATCATCACCTTCATTTTGTTGGCGAATTGGCGCGTTCCGCCACGCGATGAAATCCCCCAGTTATTCCCGTTGATCCTCGCCACCACCAGGCCCGGCACGATCCGCAGTATGTCCGGAATCGTCGTCGCCCCGCTACGCCGAATCTCCTCTTGCGTAATCACATAAACCGCTGCCGGGGCATTTGCCACCTGCTGCGCTTTCCGCCCCACACTGGTCACCTGAAGGCCTAAAATCTCCTCCACCGACAAATCATCTACAGGCTCTCCCTTCGATATCGCTGGAGGTTGGGCATACAACTGCAATGTGATTACGAGCAAAAGAATGCTCGCTATGCGAAGGAGTTCCACCTTCTGCGTATCGACGAGGGCTGACGAAATTTGAACTGGATTGAATTAGAGCAGCGAGCCAAGCTCCCGCCATGGGCGTCCTTGAGATTCCGCTACCCCCGGATACACGATCTCGCCCATGTACGTATTGATGCCCTCGGCAATCGCCTTCGAATCCTGCGCCGCCTGCGGTAAACCCTTGTTTGCAATCTGCATCAGGTAGGGAATTGTCGCATTGGTCAGTCCAAACGTTGACGTATGTGGCACCGCTGCCGGCATGTTCGTCACACAATAGTGCAACACGCCGTCCACATAGAAGATCGGATTTGTATGCGTCGTCGGCCGGCTCGTCTCAAAGCACCCACCCTGATCGATCGCAACATCCACCAGCACGCTCCCCTTTTTCATCGATGCCAGCATGTCCCGTCGCACAATCTTCGGCGCACTCGCCCCCGGCACCAGCACCGCTCCAATCACCAGATCCGCCAGCCGCAACGCCTCACGCACCGTATAAGAGTTGGATGCCAGCGTCACTACCTGGCTCGAATAGATATCGTCGATCTCCCGCAGCCGGTTCAGGTTCTTATCGATAATCGTCACGTGCGCACCCAGTCCGACGGCGATCTTCGCCGCATTGTGCCCCACCACGCCGCCCCCGATGATCACCACATTCGCTGGTGCTACACCCGGAATCCCGCCCAGTAGAATCCCCCGGCCTCCGTTTGGCCCTTCCAGATACTGCGCCCCAATCTGCACCCCCATCCGCCCGGCCACCTCACTCATCGGCGTCAACAGCGGCAGACTCCCGTCCTTCTCCCGGATCGTTTCATAAGCCACCGCGTTCACTTTGGCTTCCAGCAGTTGCGTGGTCAACTCCGGCAAAGGGGCCAGGTGCAAGTAAGTAAACAGGTTCAGTCCCGGTCGAAAGTACCCCGCTTCGCTCGGCTGAGGCTCCTTCACCTTGACAACCATTTCAGCCTTGGACCACACCTCGCCTGCCATACCAAGTACTGTGGCTCCGGCTTCAGTGTATTCCTCGTCTGTGATGGAGCTGCCGAGGCCGGCACCGCTTTCCACGTATACCGTATGGCCTTGTTCCACCAAACCGGTTACGCCGCTTGGCACAAGACCCACTCTTGTTTCGTGATCTTTGATTTCTTTGGGTACGCCGATAATCATTGCACTTACCAGCCTATCTGAATTACTAGCTTAGAATTGCACCGTCAATCCAGCTCGCACCGCACGAGCCAGGCCCGGCGTCAGATTGTTGTTGTTGTGGCCATTTACGATGTAGCTCCGGTTTGTCAGATTTTCAACATTCGCTTGTAGCCGCAATCTCTCACTCAGGCTATAAAACAGGGCTGCATCGGCACGAGCGAATTTCGGAATCCGCACGCTGTTATCGATCGCGGCAAACATCTCTCCCTGGTGAATCAAACCAAGTCCGGCACCGAGCCGTGGCATCAGTCGAAAGTGGTTCCACATCGAGGCGCTGTTACGTGGTACCTGCGCCACACGAGCCCCCGGCATGGCCGCCACCGTCCGGCTCGTGATCCGCGCGTCCTGCAACGCATAACCACCACTCACCGTCCACAGCCGCGTGAGGCGTCCATTCAGCGAGAACTCGAGGCCCTTACTCCGTTGCGATCCCGTCTGCACCAGAATCGCGGGGTTCTGAGGATCGGGCGCACTCGTGTTGGTTCTGTCCAACCAGTAGTAAGCCGAACTCAGCGAGAGCCCACGGCCCATATCCCACTTGGCACCCGCTTCCACATTCCTGAAGCGTTCCGGCTTCAGGCTTTGGCTGGTCACGGTCAACGCCCCAAATTGGTCTCCCGCGCTGGGCAGAAATGACACGCTGTAGTTCCCATAAAGCGAAACCTGCCGCACAGGCTTGATCACCAGGCCCAGTCGCGGCGAAAAAATCTTGTCCGCCCGCCCCAGTGTCTGAGCCGTCCGGCGATTGAATGCACTCAAATCAAAGGAATCGAAGCGCAGCCCAGCCACCACCTGCACGAAGCGAGACAGCTCGATCTGATCCTGCACATAGGCTGCTCCTACTCGGGCCCGAATCTGATTATTCGCATCGGTGGCAGATTGCCTGAAGGTCACTGGGCTCAAGTCAACCGCATTCTCAATCGGAACCAGGATCGCCGTTGCCGTATTCCCGAAGTATCCGGTGTTGCGAAGATTATTCGTCAGTTGCCTGCCTACTTCCACTCCCGCCAGCAACGTGTGCCGAATCTTGCCCGTCTTCAGCCCCCGCGACAGATCTGTCTGATTGAAGAAGTTATTTCGATTGGTCGCATCGTCATAGGCAGACAAGCTCACTTGCGTCCGCGCTGCATTCACCGCACCCGGAAAGACATTGCCGTAATACTTGTCATAGGCTCCAAACAAGGTCTGGTTGCGCAAATTCCATAACCCCAGTTGCTGCTCTACAATCACAGACCCAAGGTTCACATCCGCACGAGCACGGCTCACATCCGGATTGCCAAAATACTGCCGGCGGTCCACCTCCAGTGGCAATCCCCGGTAAG
>CANGVB010000180.1 GCA_947456995.1 Bryobacteraceae bacterium
ATCGCCGATTTGATTGTGGACCGGAAGTCTTGAAGAGCCGCCTCGACCAATTGTTGGTAGAGCGTCAACTAGTGGACTCGCGGGAGAAGGCGAAGGCGCTGATTCTGGCGGGTCAGGTGATGGTGAACGGGCAGAAGGTGGATAAGGCGGGGGCCCAGGTGCCGGTTAGTGCAGAGCTCGCGCTGCTCGGGCAGTTGCGGTATGTGAGCCGTGGAGGATTGAAGCTGGAGGCGGCGCTTGAGCAATTTGGGATTGATGTCACCGGCAAGATCTGTATCGATATTGGGACTTCGACCGGTGGCTTTACCGATTGCCTGTTGCAGCATGGGGCGGTGCGTGTGCATTGTGTGGATGTCGGGGCGACGCAGATTGCCTGGCGGCTCAAGACTGACCCGAGAGTGGTTCTGCATGAGCATGAGAATGCGCGGCTGATTGAGCCTGGGACGATTGGTGAGGCAGCGCAGTTGCTGGTGTGTGATGTGAGCTTTATCAGTGTGACGCTGCTGCTCGATCGCTTCCCTGCCCTGCTTGCGGCGGATGGCGAGATGGTGATTCTGATCAAGCCGCAGTTTGAGGTGGGGCGGGCGGATGTGGGTAAGGGCGGCATTGTGCGGGATGAGGGGTTGCACCAATCCGCTTGCGACAAGATAGAATCTGCCTTACAAGTCTTGAACTACGAGACACGATTGATTCCGAGCCCGATATTGGGCGGCAAAGGTAATAAAGAGTTTTTGATCCATGCCAGACCTAAAGCCTGAAATCAAGACGGTTGGAATCATCTCGAAGCCGAATGTGCCGAGAGCGCGGAGTATTGTGCCTGGTCTGATTGACTGGCTGGCTCAGCGGCAGATTGGCGTGCGTCTGGATGAAGAGACGGCCGAGTACGGGCAGATCCGGGAGTGGGTGCCGCGGGAGCGGGTTCCGGTGGATACGCAGCTTGTTGTGGTGTTGGGTGGAGACGGCACTCTGCTGAGTGCGGCGCGGGCGATTGGGGGGCAGGACATACCGCTGCTCGCTGTGAATTTGGGTGGACTGGGCTTTCTGACATCAATCACGGTGGAGGAGCTGTATCCAGAACTGGAGCGGTGTCTCGAGAATGAGATGCGAGTAGGGAAGCGAAGAATGTTGCGCTGCGAGATCCATCGGGGCGGACATCGTGTATCCTCATACGAGGCGCTAAACGACGCGGTGATTACCAAGACGTCTTTGGCGCGGATTATTGATGTGGCTGTCCATGTCGACTCCCACTTTGTTTCGAACTACAAAGCGGACGGATTGATTGTGTCGACACCTACTGGCTCCACAGCTTACTCGTTGAGTGCGGGCGGGCCGATCATCTTTCCTAACGTGGATGCACTGAGCATCACGCCGATTTGTCCACATATGCTGACGCATCGTCCGGTAATTGTACCGGGGGAAAGCGTGATCCGGTTGGAGAACCGGGCTCTCGATGGAGACGCCTATCTCACGATCGACGGGCAGGTGGGGGAATCGCTGTTGCAGGATGATGAGGTGCGATGCGCCCGGAGCCCGAATGAGATTCGTCTCATACGCCCGCCGCGTATGTTGTTCTTCGATGTGTTGCGAGAAAAATTGAAATGGGGCGAACGTTGAAAAATATATCTCTAACTTCCTGGATCTTCATTGCGATGGCAGCGGGCATTGGGCTTGGCGTGGTTGCGCCAGACTTTGCCAAGGAGCTGTCTCCTGTCTCGAAGGTGTTCTTAAATCTGATCAAAAGCATCATTGCGCCGCTGGTGTTTGCGACGCTGGTTTACGGCATCGCGGGCACGGGAAGCGCAAAAGCGATGGGACGCATTGGGGGCAAGGCGATCCTTTACTTTGAGATCGTAACGACGATTGCTCTCTTTCTTGGGCTGGCGGCAGTGAACCTGGTGAAGCCGGGCGTGGGTGTGAATCTGCCGGCGGAGAAGGCCACACTGGCAGCGAACAAGGTGACCTTGTCCGGGATGCTCGACCATACTTTCCCCACTTCGATCATTGAAGCGATGTCAAAGGGTGAAGTGCTGCAGATCGTCGTGTTTGCCTTCATCTTTGGTACGGCCTGCATCTCGATCGGCAAGAAGGCCGAGAACGTGGTGACCTGGTGCAAGAGCCTATCCGACATCATGTTTGAGTACACGAAGTACATCATGTACTTTGCTCCGTTTGGTGTGGGTGCGGCGATGGCAGTGACGATTGGTTCCAAGGGTATTGGGGTGTTGTTTAATCTGGGTCAGTTGATCGCAACGTTGTTTGTATCGCTGCTGATTTTTGTTGTGGTTGTGCTTGGTGCGGTTGTGGTGTTGTTCAAGATTCCACTGAAGCGATTTATTCAGGCCGTGAAGGACCCGTACATTCTTGCGTTCTCGACGGCGTCGAGCGAAGCGGCGCTGCCTCAGGCGATGGAGAATATGGAACGCTTTGGGGTTCCGAAACATATTGTGAGCTTTGTGTTGCCGACCGGGTATAGCTTTAACCTGGATGGGACGACACTTTATCTGAGTTTGGCTAGCGTGTTTGTGGCGCAGGCGGCTGGGGTGGAGATGTCGTTTGGGCAGCAACTGGTGATGATGCTGACGCTGATGCTGACGTCGAAGGGCGTGGCGGCAGTGCCGAGGGCATCGATGGTGGTGTTGAGCGGTACGCTGTCGAGCTTTAATCTGCCTCTTGAGGGTGTGGCGCTGCTGCTCGGTGTCGATACGATTATGGACATGGCCCGGACGAGCGTGAACTTGCTGGGGAACTGCCTGGCCACGGCGGCGGTGGCAAGGTGGGAAGGCGTGGAGTTGCCGACTGGGGATATGGAACCGGTTGAGGCGGCTTCGGAGGCGGCGGCTTAGTCAGCTAGCCCGAAACGGATCTTTAGTCGAGCAGAATATTCTTCCCCAGACCAATCTGATTGATCTGGGGAATCTTTTTTGTTCAAGAGGAGATCGGCGGCTTCGATCGCACGAACTGGCACTTCTGGACCTTTGAGCATTGCAATCAACATAGGCAAAATACGAAGATCCATTCTTTTGGCTAAGCCAGCGGCGGCTTCCTCTCGTACGTCGTTGTCAGAATCGTCAATTCGATCCATGAGGGCTTGCCGAATCTCGGGACTATCAAGCTCACCTAGAACACCAAGACCAAAGGTTGCCCAGTCTCTAACTTTGGGGTCGCTGTCATGCGTCAAGGCAATGAGACCAGCTGCAGCTTCCGGATTGTTCGACATCGAACCAAGTGCACAAGCCACTGCGTACCGGAGTTCAGAATCCGGGTGCTCTATCAATAGCAGACAGAGTGGGATTGCACGATGGTCGCGAAGATGGGCGCTAGAGATCAAGGCCGAGCAAAGCACGTGAATGTCCGTCTCGTGCTTGAGTGTGTCTGCAATAGCGTTGAATGCAATTTCAGGGTAGCGATTGTTTGAGTTTCCGCTAGTCACCCCGATCTGGCCCAAAACATCCAATGCGCACGCACGTTCGACTGGATCTTGGGATCGGGTCCAAGAGATCGCCTGATCCAAGACGCCTTCAGTGCCGAGGTGGTGGAGAGCTCGGAGTGCAGAGTCTGCATCGGCGTTGTCTCCCTTGGCTAAGTTGAAAAGTTGCGCGATGTCTTCCAAGTTATGTTCCTTTTAGCGTGCGCTCAATACGGCGGTCTGGGACAACCCAGAGGAGTGCGACGAACAGGTAGAGCCCAGAGGCGATCCAGGGGTGGACGAAGGCTAGCGGAATTGCGGCCAGATTGAGCAAGGGGGAGAGCTTGCCTTTCCAGTCGCGGCCGATTGCGGCCTTGAGAAGGGAGTTTGGGCCCTGAGTCGCAATGATGGCGCGCTGGAGGAGATAGTAGGCGATGGCGGCCAGCAGGAGCACCACGCCGTAGAGGGCGGTTGGGAGAGGTTCCATGTGATTCTGGCCAGCCCAGGCGGCTGTTACTGGGAAGAGTGAGAGCCAGAAGAGCAGGTTGAGATTGGCCCAGAGAACACCTGCGCTGACATGAGAAACCGTGTGGAGCAAGTGGTGGTGATTGTTCCAGTAAATGCCGACGTAAAGGAAGCTGAGGACATAGCTGAGGAAGACTGGCAGGACCGAAGACAAGGTGGCCCAATCAGAGCCTTTGGGCACCTTGAGCTCAAGCACCATGATCGTGATGATAATTGCCAGGACTCCGTCGGAGAAGGCTTCGAGGCGGTTCTTTTGCATGTGAGGGCTTAAACGATTGTAAGGTTGGCCTGACGGATTTCGTTGAGGGAGGCTGGGGTGAATTGGTAGCGGGCGAGGATGTCGAGGATGAAGCTGGTTTTGCCGGCGATGTAGCTGTCAATGTCGGTGGGGAACTGCATAGCGAGAGCTTGCTTGAGTTGGGCATAGGCGTCGCGGTCGGTATCGTTGGCGCGGAGGTGGTCGCGCAGAACGAGGTGGTTGTGCAAGGGGAGCGATCCGGCTGGGCAGACGTAGAGGTGCTGTGTGCGGATGGGTTCGTCAAGGCGGTAGGCGTCGCGATCGGGGATGCCCTGGTTGCCACGATGCTGGTAGCCGAGGGAGGCCAGAGCAGCGGTAATGGCGGGGAGGGAGTCCCGTGTGGGGATTACGATGTCGACATCGAGGATGGGCTTGGCGGGGAGGCCGGGGACGGCAGTACTGCCCACGTGTTCGATGCTGCTAGCCAGGTGGGAGACCGCAGGCCAGAGACGCTGGTGCAGCGCCTGAAATTGGAGGGCCCAATCGGGATTGTAGGGGTGGACCTGAACTTTCTTCATGGGGGACCAGTAATCATTTTACGAAGGAGGATTGGGGAGAATGAAAGCTATGCGGATATTGATGATATTGATGATGGCGGTATGTGTGTTTGGGCAGCGACGGCCGCTGGTGGTGATCTCGGTGGACGGCCTCGATCATCGCTACCTTCGGGATGCAGACAAGCTGAAGCTGAAGATTCCGACGCTGCGCAAGATGATGAAGCAGGGTGAGTTTTCGGACGGACTGATTGGGGCAGTGCCCACGATCACCTGGCCTTCTCATACGACGCTGATTACCGGGGTTGCGCCGCGAGAACATGGGATTCTGGGGAACCGGCGTGCGGCGAGCAATACCGGTGACTATTACTGGATGGCCGACATGCTGAAGGTGAAGACGCTGTGGCATGCCACGCGGAAGGCAGGATTGAAGTCGGCAGCGATCACCTGGCCAGTGACGGTGAATGCCGATATCGATTTCAATCTGCCTGAGTATTTTCGGGGGCGCGAGGGCGGGAGTATGGATTACATTTCTGTGTTTGAGAAGGCGACGCCTGGCCTGGTTGAGAAGATCGAGAAGTTTGACCCGAGCTTCAAACAGCAGTGGGTGGATGACCGGACTCGCAAGGTGGCTTGTGTCTACCTTCTAAAGAACGAGAAGCCAGATCTGATTCTGCTGCACTTTGTGGATCTCGATGCGGTAGCACACGAGGCTGGGCCGTTTGAGAAAGAAGCGAATCATACGCTTGAGGTGACCGATCGCTACATCGCCGAGATTATCGCAGCGGCGCCGAAGGACGCAGTGATTGCTGTGGTTGGGGATCATGGCTTTGAGCGGGTGGATCGCGATCTAAATGTGGCAGAGTTTGCCAAGGGGATGCAGGTGGGGATATTGGGTGGTTTGCTTACGACCAACGATGCTGCTGTGGCCGCGAAGTTACGGGAGAGCGGGAAGTTGGGACGCGAGGTGCCGCTCGATGAGGTGAGACGGTTTGTACCCGGGGCCGATATGGTTGCGGCGTTTGAGCCGAAGCGCAATGAGGGCTTTGCGATGAAGCCGGGCAAGGAACTCTATGTGCCGCCCTATGAGAAGGGCAATCATGGCTGGTGGCCGGGGCTGGCCGATTACCGGGCGGCGATGGTGATGTCTGGAAAGGGTGTGAAGCGCGGGACGAGTCCGGCTGTAGCGATGGAATCTGTGGCTGCGCGGTGGGCGGAGATTCTTGGGGTGAAGCTCGAACGCTAAACTAAAGGGGATGCGAACCCCCTTGATGGCCGCGAACTGGAAGATGTTCAAAACACCGGCCGAGACGACTGCTTTTTTCAATGACTTTCTGCCGCTGGTAAAGGACGTGACTGCCGCCGAGATTGCGATCTGTGCGCCGTTTGTCGACCTTCCTACGGCCATTGCCGCAACCGCCGGAACGAACGTGACGATTGGCGGCCAGAATCTTTACTGGGCCAAGGAAGGTGCCTTTACAGGCGAAATCTCCGGGCCGATGCTGAAGGCGATTGGTTGCACCTGGGTGATCGTGGGTCACTCCGAGCGCCGCCAGTATTTCGGTGAGACCGATGAGACGGTGCTGCGCCGCACGAAGGCTGCTATCGAGGCTGGTCTCAAAGTGATCGTCTGTGTCGGCGAGGTTTTGGCTGAGCGTGAAGCGGGCCAGACGGAGGCGGTGCTGGCCAAGCAGTTTGAGGGCGGGATCGCAGGGCTTACGCCGGAAGAGTTTTCGCAGATCGTGATTGCATATGAGCCGGTGTGGGCGATTGGCACTGGCAAGACGGCTACGCCTGAGATGGCAGCCGATGCGCATAAGGCGATTCGGGCACTAGCGGCAACAAAGTTTGATGCTGCCAGCGTACGGATTCTTTATGGTGGATCGGTGAAGCCGGATAACGTGGCTTCGCTGATGGCGCAAGAAGACATCGATGGAGCACTGGTGGGCGGGGCGAGCCTCGACCCGGTGAGCTTCTCGAAGGTTGTCAAGTTCTAGTTGGATTGTGAATCCGAAGGCCCGCAGAGTCTATTCGACTTTGGGGGCCTTCATTTCGCGGCCGCCCTGCTTCAAAATCAAGCCGGTCACTTTTCCGTCTACTCGCTGGATGTGAAGGGTGGCCGGCATTATTTTGGGAAAGAGGATGTCTTTGGCTTCGGCAAAGACGGGGATCTTGCCCTGGCCAGTAGCCTGAGTGATCAATTGATTCCCATCGCGCGTGATGACGAGTGAGAAAGTGGGGGCAAACTCATAGCGGCCCAGGTATTCGTCGAGGGTTGCGCTGTCGAGTTGAATTTCACCTCGCTCCATGGAACGGCCATAGGCGATCTCGGTGAGGCCGCGGCGGACGTCGTCGGTTTTGCCGTCTTCGAAGTTGGAGAGAACTACGATCAGCACGCCGTCGTCAGGGACACGGAGCAAGAATGTGGAGAAGCCGTCGATACCGCCGTTGTGGCTTTGCTCTGTCTTGCCATTCTGCTTGGCGATGCCCCAGCCGTAGGCATAGTTGTTTTTGTCGGGTGTCCACAT
>CANGVB010000181.1 GCA_947456995.1 Bryobacteraceae bacterium
ACCAGAGATGGAGCAGGTTGAGCTTTTGCACTTTGCGCTCCGGATAGAGGGTTGCGGCCAGTGGGTTGATGGCTGCTTCGACCAGGCCGTTGGCGATTCCGATCGCGAGGGTAGCTGCGTAGAGGCTCCAGAACCCTTGTGCTACTACTGTGACAATCACGCCTGTCACGTGCATTACGAAGGCTGCACCCAAGAGCGGCTTCATGCCGATGCGGTCGCAGAGTGGGCCTCCGAATAGCATGGCAACAGTGAAGCCCCAGAAGGCGGTAGATGCCGTCCATCCAATCTGTTCTTTGGAGAGGGCGAATTCTGCCGCCTGTGCGTCAAAGACGTCGCTTCTGATGGCAAAACAGAGTGCTGTGGCGATGAGCGCCATGCAACTTCCGTTGAAGAGCAGGCTTCGCTGGGAAGGGGTGAGCGTGTTGTTGGTAATCATGAGATCAAACGATCTCTTTTATCACCATTCCTTCAATTTCGGTGAGTCTTTCTTTTCGGCCCAGGTGCATGTAGCTTAACGCGTGCTGATTGAGGCCCATCTGGTTGAGCACGGTGGTGTGAATGTCGCGGAAGTGATAGGGCTTTTCAATGGCCTTGAGACCGATGGCATCGGTGGCTCCAACTACGGTTCCACCCTTGACGCCGCCCCCAGCCATCCACATGCTGAAGCCGAGGTTGTGATGGTCTCGGCCCTTGTTGCCTTGCGATTCCGGGCTGCGGCCGAATTCGCCGCCCCAGAGCACGAGGGTCTGATCGAGCAGTCCTCGGCGCTTGAGGTCTTTGAGCAGTGCGGCCACGGGCTGATCGGTTTGTTTGGCCATGCGCAGATGGTTTTCTTCGATGTCGTCGTGGGCATCCCACTGCAGGTTGCCGGGGCCACCGCCTGAGGTTACGCAAACGAAGCGCACGCCTTTTTCTACGAGGCGGCGGGCGAGCAGGCAGCGACGGCCGTAGTCGTCAGTGGGTTGTTTACCGACGCCGTACATCTCCTTGGTGGCTTCGTCTTCTTTGGAGATATCGAAGACTTCAGGGGCTTCCATCTGCATTTTGAAGGCGAGGTCGTAGGCTGCGATGCGGGCTTCGAGTTCGTTGTCTTCGCCTGCGAAGGCTGCTTGATTCATGGCCTTGAGGTACTTGATGGTCTTGGTGCGTTCTTCAATTTGCACCCCTTGCGGCAAGCCCAGATTGAGCACCGGCTTATTGCCGGGACGCATCATCGTGGGTTGATAGACGGCAGGGAGAAAGCCGTTCAGGTACATCGGCTGGCCGGCTTCGAGTGCGCCGTGCGGATCGGGTAAGACGCAATAGGCGGGCAGGCTGTTGCTCTCGCTTCCGAGCCCATAAACAGTCCAGGCGCCCATAGAGGGGAAGCCGGGAATGATGCGGCCAGTCATCATCTGATACTGGGCGGCTGAGTGGACCACCATGTCGCCATGGCAGGAGCGGACGATAGCGAGATCGTCAACACATTCGGCGGTATAGGGCAGCAGATCGGAGACTTCGATGCCGCTCTTGCCGTACTTCTTGAAGGTGCGTTTGGTGCCGAGCAGCTTTGCTTCGGCCGTGACAAATTGATACTTGGCTTCACCGAATTCGGCTGGTCGCTTCTGGCCGTGCAACTGGTTGAGCAGTGGCTTGGGGTCGAAGGTTTCCATGTGGCTGGGGCCGCCGGCCATGAAGAGAAAGATCACGCTCTTGGCCTTGGCTGCGTGATGAGGCAGCTTCGGCGCAAGCGGGTTTTTGGTTGCAGCCTGAGCTTCAAGCGCACCATAGGCGAGGGCACCAAAGCCGCAGAAGGCATCGCCTAAAAATTCGCGGCGATTGCGTGTGTAACGGACATGTTCGCTCATGGTTGCTCCTAGTTAACGTAGATGAAAGCGCTCAGATTCAGCATGGCCAGTGCGAATTCGTGTGGGGTGGCAGTGCGGGCAAATTCGAGGGCCACCTGACGTTCTTTGATGCTGGGCAGCCGGCCGGCAACCAGTTGATAGGCCTGATCCACCATCTTCTCCGGCTTGCCTCCAGAGCTCTTGGCTAGCTTCGCAGCAAAGGCATCGGCTTGTTCATTGCTGAAGGTGCCGTTCAAAAGTTCGAGTGCCTGGGGGGCATGAGTGGATGACTCGCGCCGCGCACAACTTACCAGCGCGTCTGGGGCGTCAAAGACTTCCATCATCGGCAGGTGCAGATTGCGCTTAACCAGCAGATAGATGCTGCGGCGTTTGTGCTCGGATGTGTCGGCCGTTACCTTCCACTGCGTTGGATTGTAGAGGGCTGCCACCAGTTCTTTTTCGATCGGCACGATCACCGAGGGGCCACCTTGTTTGGTGTTCAGGTTGCCGGAGACCATCAGCATCGAGTCACGCAGTTCTTCTGCTGTAAGCCGACGACGGCTGAACTTCCAGAGCAGCTTGTTTTCGGGGTCGTCGGTGGACGCCTTCAAGTTCTTTGTGTCGCTAGCCTGCATCCAGGTGCTCGAGCTTAGGATCAGCTTGTGGATGTGCTTAACGCTGTAGCCGCTCTGTACAAATTCGTTTGCCAGGAAGTCGAGCAGTTCCGGATGGGATGGGCGGCCACCCATGCGGCCGAAGTCATTGGGAGTGACAACGATGCCCTGGCCAAAGTGATATTGCCAGATGCGATTCACCATCACGCGAGCGGTGAGTGGGTTTTCTTTGGAGGTGACCCAGCCAGCCAGGCGGGCGCGCGGTTGCTGGATGTCTTTGTCTTCCGGTGTTCCTTCAGGCAGCATGATACCCATTGGGCGCATGCCAACGCTGTCACCCTTGGCTGTGTACTCGCCACGCGCCAGCAGATGGATCGGTGAGGGCTTGGCGAGGTCCGTCTTGACACTGTAGAGCGTGGGCGGTGGAGGCGGCTTGGTGCTTTCGAGTTCAGCAATCTGCTTCCCAATTGCCTCTTGCGTCACCGGGTCGGCTTTGGCCATCTCGCTCTGCATCTTTTTGATCTTGGCGTCGATCGGCTTGACAGTTGCTTCCCACGTGGTGCGCGCTTCGCGATCGGTGAGGGGGAAGTCGTTCTCGAGTGTCGATGCAAAGTAGGCTTGCATCCGGTAATAATCACTCTGCCGGATCGGATCAAATTTGTGATCGTGGCAGCGGGCGCAACCGAGGGTGACCCCAAGCAGTGCGGCACCAACAGCGTTGGTCATCTCGGTCAAGACTTCATTGCGTGAGGAAGCTACTTCCTGATTGCCAGCATTCTTGCGGAGCGGGCCGAGACGATTGAAGCCTGCTGCGATTACGGATTCCTGCTCCTGCGGTGCAATCTCGTCTCCAGCTAATTGTTCGGTGATGAAGCGGTCATAAGGCTTGTCGTTTTGAAAGGCACGAATGACGTAGTCGCGATAGCGGTAGGCTTCTGTGCGGTGTGTGTCGTATTCAAAGCCATCGGTCTCGGCAAAACGAACGACGTCGAGCCAGTGCTGGCCCCAGCGTTCGCCATAGTGCGGACTCTCGAGCAACTGCTGAATCAACCGAGGCCAGGCGTCAGCTCTTTTGTCGTTTACGAAAGCTTGTACTTGCTGAGGTGT
Organism: Bryobacteraceae bacterium; assembly: GCA_947456995.1. GTDB lineage: Bacteria > Acidobacteriota > Terriglobia > Bryobacterales > Bryobacteraceae > Bryobacter. Next base: position 3,548 of record CANGVB010000181.1, read on the forward strand.
TGGCGGCAAGCCGGTGAGATCGAAATAGACACGGCGGACGAGCACCTCTTTGGATGCTTGTGGGGAAGGCGAGAGTTCTGCCTTGTGCAGGCGGGCGAGGATAAAGGCATCAATCGGATTGCGGACGAAGTTCTTGTCGGCTGGCAATTCAAATTTGGGAAGTACAGGATTCGATCGTGGCTGAAACGCCCAATGGCGGCGTTCGACTGCTGTATATTTGCCAAGAGGGGCTACCGTTGCGGCAACCAGTTCCAGGCAAATCGTCAAGGCTAAGAGTGTTCGCATGAGAATCCGTGTATAGATTCTATGAAAATTAAGATTCCGAAACAAGGGGGCATCTGGTTTAAGTGACTGATTTCGCAGAGATTTGGATCGTATTGACACTGCTCAATCCTGGGGAAGGCCCTCGTGTACTCGAGCCTGAGACGGAGACTAGCCTGCGGTCTAGAGTGGGCCATGCCTGCGAGAAGGTCAAAGCCGAAGGAGCAGTTGGTGCTGAACTCGAGATGGGCCAGGAAACTGGCGCTCTCCAATTAGCCACTCTGGCCTCGGCCAGCGAGGGCAAGCAGTTCTACATTGGCTGGCTCAAGGATCGATACGGCTACAACATCGCAAAGATCAACGAAGCCTACGGGCTCGACATGACGAGCTTTAGCGATCTCTCGGAGAGCGACTTCCGGCAGGTGGACCGCAAGCGAAAGGCCGTCGTTGAAGATGACCGGCTTTTTCTTGCCGACCTCGAATCGATGCTGAAACAAAAAGTGGATGAAATGTTTCAGGCCTGTGCTGCCGGGCTCAAGACGGCGTGGAAGCGCAAACGTACGTAATCTGCCGTCCAGTTGCCCTTCTTATCCTTCAGAACCCCGCTCAATAGCATCAGCGCGGTATCGAGCACTGCCTGCTGCCGCGCAGGTTTAAGGTGGGCCACAAAGGGCAGCGCGAAGGTTTTGAGCCAGGCGGTCATGCCGGTGGGCAGCGGCGTGGGGCGGGGAATCAACTCGACTCTCACTGGCTCGAAACCATGGGCGCGCAGGCTCTTGCTGAATTCATCAGGAGTCGGGTAATACCAGGTGAAGCCCATATCGTCTTCTCCATGAATACCCACGGCCGCACGCATGGCGACAACAATGGCCGCCACGTTTCCGAAGCCACCGAATTCCCCTACAAAGCGTGCGCCGGGTTTGAGATGGCTTGCCACCTGGGCCAAGACTGCGTCGATGTCTTTGGTCCAGTGCAGTACGGCATTGGTGAAGACCGCATCAAATTGGCGATCTAGCTGGAATTCATGCATGTCCGCCACAGCAACATTGAGGCCCAGCTTTTGGGCCGCTTCGATCATGGACGCAGAATTGTCAATCCCGAAGACTTCAATACCCGAAGCAGCGAGTTTGGCCGTAAGAGCTCCATCGCCACACCCCAGATCGAGAATACTCTCACCCGCCACCGGGGCCAGCCATTCCACTACGGGCATGCCAAGATCCGAGACAAACCTGGCATTCTGGGCATAGCCCTTTGCATCCCACTGATTTTCAGACATAGATTCAGAATAGCCGGGAGCAAAAAGAAATGTGCTGAACTGGTCGCTGGGTGTGCCCAAATGACCAGGACAGTGCGCGAAATGGTTGTAGATTTGAAGTTGAAACTGCGGCAGAGCGGTTGGAGCATCCTTTGGCTGATTACCTTCTTCTGGGTAATGATGGCCGTGGTGTCGTCGTTTCAGACCTACTATTACTTCTCCTTGATGCCATCGGGGCCTCCTGCTTACAGAGCAGTTTATCTCGCCAGTCTCTTCAGTTTGCTTTGGGCTGTTGTTACTCCTCTGATTTTCCTGCTGGCGCGCATTTTTCCTATTGATCGCAATACGGTCCGTTACAACCTACCCATCCACCTGCTCTTGAGCCTTCTGGTGGGCGTCAGTGTCCGGATTGTTTTCATTCTTTTCCAAATAGTGATTCCGGATATCAGGCCGCTGAGCACGCTGACATTGGAGAAAGCGATGAGCGACATCATCACGAGCTTCGACTATCAGGCGATGGTCTATTGGGTGATTCTCGCGATTCACCATGGAGCCCTTTATTACCGGAAGTATCAGGAAGGCAAATTGATCTCAGCGCAGCTTGAGACGCAACTTCTGCAAGCCCAGTTATCGGGGCTCCGGATGCAACTGCAGCCCCACTTTCTCTTCAGTACCCTTCACACGATCAACGCCATGATGTACGAGAGCAAAGATCGGGCCAGCGAGATGATCGTGCGACTGAGCGAGTTCTTGCGGCTGTCTCTCGAGAACACCGGAGAGCAGGAGATCCCTCTCGATCGCGAAATTGATTTCATCGAGCGGTATCTGGAGATTGAACGTGCCCGCTTTGAAGAACGTCTAAACGTGGAGTATCATCTCGATCCAACGGCTTATAACTGCCTGGTTCCCAACCTGCTGCTACAGCCTTTGGTTGAGAATTCGATCAAGCATGGCATAGCGAGAATTTCCGGGGGAGGGAAGTTGCGGATTTCTGCAAATGTACGGAACCAATCTTTGTTGATCTTCGTTGCTAACAGTGGGCCTTTTCTTTCGTCTGATCCGCTAAAGGCTCCTGAGGATGGTTTGCAACAACGACGAGGAATTGGCCTTGCCAATACCTCAGCGCGGTTGCGGGCTCTCTACGGCGACGGGCATAGTTTTGAATTGCGCAACTGGCATGAAGGCGGGGTTGAAGCCTGCATCTCGATACCAGTTCGATTTGCGCCATCAGATCAGCCCGGAAAGCCCTTAGATCTGGAAGAGAGGTTCACTCATGAGGGTACTTATCGCTGACGATGAACGGCTGGCTCGGCAGCGCTTGCTCAGCCTTCTTGAAAAAGAAGAAGACGTTCAGGTAGTCGGAGAATGTAGCGATGGTGCGGCAGCAGCAGAGATGCTCAAGTCCAGACCTGTCGATGTGGCCTTTCTCGATATCGAAATGCCCGGCCAGAGTGGGCTTGAGGCATTGGGTTCTGTCAATCCAGGCATGCAACCTCTTGTCGTTTTCATCACAGCCTTCGAGCAGTATGCAGTGCGCGCCTTTGAAGCAAACGCCTTTGATTATCTGTTGAAGCCCTATCGCGAAGAGCGGTTAAAGAACACCCTATCTCGCTTGCGTGGGCATCTTGCCTTGTTGAGCAAGCAGGTTGCGCCAGCAAGCAAGGACAAGGTGGGAGGCGATGTAGATCGCCTGGCAATCAAATCGAATGGCCGCATCATCCTTCTCAAGACCGATGAGATCGATTGGATCGAAGCCGAGCACAATTACGTGCGATTGCATACACGGGGAGTGACTCACTTGATCCGGGAAACGATGTCGGCTCTCGAAGCCAAGCTAAGCTCGAAGAACTTTCGCCGCATCCATCGCTCTACCATCGTGAATGTTGAACGCATCAAAGAGATTCAACCTTGGTTTCGCGGCGACGCAATTGTCTTGCTCGACAATGGGCAAAAGCTCACCGCCAGCCGCAACTTCCGCGACCGTCTGAAAGAGTGGCTGGGCTAGAACTTCGGTTCGACGCCAAGTTCCTTCATGAGAAAGCAGTACACATCGGCAGTTTCTTCCATGGACTTGCCCAAGCTGCTGGCACCGTGGCCGGAGTTAGTTCC
>CANGVB010000182.1 GCA_947456995.1 Bryobacteraceae bacterium
AGAGCGGCAAATTTCGGATCCAGAGACCTGAGCGTCGTGCTGAACCGGCTCCAGTCAAAGCCTTGAGATCCCGTAGCCGCCCGATAAAGAATGTACCCGACCACCAACAGAACGAGCAAAGCCACCCAGGGGATCTTCGGCCCTGTTGCCGCTGGTCGAGAAGAGTTTGAAGAATTTGTTCCCACGTGTGAACTTATCATGATAAATCCTCGTTTCTCTTATCGGAAGACAGTTCATGATTCATCTGACCAACAGCACCGCAGCCGGCAACCACTGGATGGCACCGCTTTTTCAGGCCGAAACTGGACAGTCCCTCTCTCAAAACTCTCGCTGGGAAACCGCATTGGACGCCGATTCAATACTGGTTGAGCGCTGCCTGGAAGGAGATCAGGGATCCTGGGAAGACCTGGTCAAAGTCCACACAAGGCGCGTTTATGCCATTTGCTACCGCTTCGTCGGTAAAGACGAAGAGGCCCAGGATCTGACGCAGGAAGTGTTCTTGCGCATTTTCAAGACACTCCGAAGTTTTCGTTCTGGCGAAGGGAGCTTTGCTGTCTGGCTCACTCGCCTGACACGCAACCTCTTGATCGACAACTACCGCAGAACCAAAGGCGAGCGGATGACCGATTCGCTTGAAACTCAGTTGCCGATGATCGAAGAGACTTCACTCGCCGGCGGTCGCACCGACGGTCTGCTTGCCGGACGCGAAGCCAGCGAACTCCTCCAGGGCGCCCTTCAAAAGCTCTCCCCGGAATTGCGCGAAGCCGTAATCTTGCGCGACTTGCAGGAAATGGAATATCGGGAAATCGCAACCACTCTCAGCGTCCCCGAAGGAACAGTAAAAAGCCGGTTAAACCGGGGCCGTGCAGAACTTGCGCGGATTTTGAAGCGGCAGAAGGTGGCGATCTAGATGAACGAACTACACTGCCTCCAAATCGACGAATTGCTTTGCGATTACGTGGACGGCACGCTGAGTGCCGAAAACAAAGTTGCTTTTGAAGCCCACACCGCCCACTGCGCGGCCTGCCAGGAACTGGTAGCCGACGTCACCGGAGCTGTCAACTTCATGGAGCGGGCGGCGTTGGTTGAGGCTCCTAAAGAACTGGTTACCCGCATCCTCTTCCATACACCGAAGCAGGCTCCCCTGCTCGAAGCGATGGCCAAAAAGGATTGGATGAAACGCTGGCTCGCACCCCTGATCCAGCCACGATTCGCCATGGGCATGGCGATGACAATTTTGAGTTTTTCGATGCTCGGTAAATTTGTCGCTCCCGTGCGCCAACTCAAACCGAGCGACCTCGACCCAGTCAAAGTGTGGCGTAGCGTAGACGATTCCGCTCACCGCACCTGGGATAAATTTGTCAAGTATTACGACAACCTCAGGCTGGTCTACGAAGTCCAGACCGCCATTGATGACATCAAGGGCGAACCAGAGGAGCAGGCCGGAGCAGCAAAATCCAACACCAAGAAGAGTGGAGAGTCAAAATGAACCCCACCGAGAATACTGAAAATCAGGCACCTCAACCGGAAATCCAGAGCGCCCCTGTTGTCGGCTACTGCCGTGCAACCGGTAAAGCGTTAACCGCAGCCGACGCCGTTTACGTCAGTGGCGTCCTTTATTCAAAAGACTACGCTGAACAAACGAAGCTCAAGCCAGAACCCGCTTCGCCTTATGCCGAACCGATGGTGAGCGTCCCAAAAAGCAATGCCGACGTCTCCCCCGGCTGGGCTTTCGTGCTCGGGCTGATTCCCGGCGTCGGCGCCATCTACAACCAGCAATACGCCAAGGGTATCTTTCACATCATCGTCTTCGCGATGCTGATCTCCATTGTCGATCGCGCTGGCGCAGGTGGCCCCCTCATCGGCTTCCTGATTGCAGGCTGGTATTTCTATATGCCTTTCGAGGCTTATCACACCGCGCAAAGGCGCCAGCGTGGAGAGGCGGTAGACGAAATGAGTGGCTTGGTCAATTTACCTGCAGGCATGAAGAAGCTCCCCATCGGCCCCTTTATGCTGATCGGCTTCGGCTTCATCTTTTTGCTCGACAATCTGGGCCTCCTGCGCATCGACGAGATCCTCCGCTTCTGGCCTGTCCTGATGATTGCCGCCGGCGTCATCCTCCTCATGCAGCGTCTTCAGGCTGCTGAAGCAATCAAGGAGGGCCCAAACAATGCCGACTAGTATTGGGCTCGTCTCTGCCATTCGTGGCCCGGTGATCCTCATCACCCTGGGCACACTCATCGCAATTGATCATGCTGGCGGTTTGCGCTTCAGCCGCACCTGGCCCATCCTGATCATCATGTTTGGACTATTGAAACTTGCCGAATACATGAAAGGAGGCAACCAGTGAGAAATTCTTTTGTCGGCCCGCTCGTTCTAATTGGACTGGGCATTCTCTTTCTTGCCAACAATCTTCGGCCTGATCTTTCACCCTGGCGCCTCCTGATCGACTATTGGCCGTACCTCTTGATCCTCTGGGGTGTCGTCCGTCTGGCTGAAATTGCCTTCCTCGCAGCCCGCAACCAGCCTCTCCCCAAGCGCGGCGTCAGTGGTGGCGAATGGGGCCTGATCATCTTTATCTCAGTCGTGGCCAGCGGCATGTGGTTCGCCTTCGACGCGAGAGATAAAATCCGCTCCGGCCGCGTCAATCTTCGCGGCCTGCAAATCTTCGGCGAAACTTTTGAATACCCGGTCAGCGCCAATGTAGCCTGCACAAAGAACCCTCGTATCATTGTTGAAAACCGCCGTGGCAACGTCCGCCTCGTCGGCTCTGACAAAGATGAAATCAACGTCAGCGGGCATAAATCCGTGATGGGCCTCGACAAGGCAGAAGCAGACCGCATCAACGAACGCATGAAACTCGAAGTGGTCGTCCAGGGCGATCAGGTAGTGATCCGCACCAATCAGGAAAGCGCCGCCACCGACAATCGTGTTGATGCCGACCTCGAAGTACATATACCCAAGGGCTCCTCCGTGGAATGCCGTGGAACCTACGGCGACTTCGACGTAACCCAGATCACCGGCAACTTTGAAGTTCGCTCCGACAATGCTGGCGTTCGTGGCCAGGATATCGGTGGCAACGTTCGAATCGACTTGCGTCGCAGCGATGTCGTCCGCCTCACTCGCGTCAAGGGCAACGTCGACATCAAGGGTTCTCGCGCCGACGATATCGAACTCGACGAGATCGCAGGCCAGGCCGTTGTGGAAGGTCAGTTCTCCGGCAATATCGACTTCCGCAGAATCGACAAGGGCCTGCGCTTTGTCAGCGAAAGAACCAACCTCAACATTGAACGCCTGAAAGGCCGTGCCCACCTCTCCGACGGAGATCTCGAAGTCGAAGACATCCTCGGCCCGATGAAGCTGCGAAGCCGCTCGAAAGACGTCCGCATCACCGGCTTCTCAAGCCCCCTCGATATCGAACTGGACCGTGGAGACATCGAACTCTCACCCGGCAGTTCAACCCTCGCAACCATCGTCGCCAAGACCTCCAGCGGTGCGGTAACGATGCATCTTCCGGAAAACGCAAAGTACGATCTCGAAGCCATTACCCGGCGCGGCGAAGTCGACAACCTCTTCGGCTCTCCCCTCGACCGGCGTGAGGACGACCGTGGCGGCTCCATCCGGGGCAACAACGGCGGGCCCAGGATCAGCCTCGAAACCGGCCGTGGCAGCATGACAGTAACTCGCGGCGGGATTATGAGCAGCCGCATGGACATGTCCATGCCAAAACCTCCCAAAACCCCCGAAGCCCCCAAACCGCCCACCGTCGTTGAACGCTAGTCGAAACTCTGTTAAAGAGTATGAACAGGGAAACCCCGCAACCACTGCGGGGTTCTCTATTTTTATATGCAAAGACAACACTGGATTCTCACCGGCAAATTCGCCTCGGTACTCTCAATCCCGCTAATGTTGTGGGCTTACCCCGACGGCGCACCCAGGCGCGCCACCGGCGCTCCAGGCGACAATACCTGCATCCAGAGCAGTTGCCACATCGGCACCACCACCAGTAACTCTCCCCTGCTCAGCCTCAGCTTCGAAGGCGGCACTACCTACACCCCCGGCACCAGACAACGCTTCACCATTACCCTTACAGATTCCGCCCGCAACTATGGCTTCCAGGCCTCGGCCCGCCTTGAAAGCAATCCCTCCTCCGCCCAGGCTGGCACCTTCACTCCAGTCGGCACCACCACCTATGTCCTCTGTGACAACAATATAGACCGGCCCGCCTCCGGCTGCCCTGCCTCCGCGCCAGTCGAGTTCATCACCCACTCGAGAGCCGGCTCCACCACCACCTTCAGCTTTGACTGGACGCCTCCAGCCACCGCAGCCGCCGGCCCAGTCGTCATCTACGTCGCCGGTAATGCCAACAACGGCCCCGGCGCAAACGGCGCTAAACTTCACCTCAAAAGCCTTCGCCTCACCCCCGTCGGCGTGGTCAGCCCCAAGCCCACAATTAGCTCAGGTGGGGTTGTCTCGGCCAGCTCATTTGGCGGCGGCTCAACGGTTGCCCCAGGCTCCTGGATCGAGATCTTCGGCAAAGACCTCTCCACCACCACCAGATCCTGGGCCGGCTCAGACTTCAACGGCTCAACCGCACCCACCAGCCTCGATGGAGTCTCCGTTCAGGTAGACGGCTTACCCGCCTTCGTCAACTACATCAGCCCAAATCAAGTGAATGTACAGGTCCCCGCTGACATTGCTCAGGCCCCCATAGAAGTGGTTCTCACCAATTCCCTGGGCCGCAGCGAAGCCACCACCATCACCGGTGCCGCACGCGCTCCCGGCATCCTCGCGCCACCTTCCTTCATCGTTGGCGGTAAGCAGTATCTGGTTGCCCAATTCGCCGATGGCACCTACGCTGGCCGCCCGGGCCTGATCGCAGGCCTGAACTTCCGTGCCCCCATCCCTGGAGATCGCATCGTAATCTACGGCGTCGGCTTCGGCCAGGTGAACCCAGCAATCAACCCCGGCTCCATCGCCACTGTCGCCAGCGACCTCGGATCAAGCTTCCGGGCACAGTTGGGAACTGCAACCGCAGTAGCCGAATTCAAAGGCCTCGCCCCAAATTTTGTCGGCCTCTATCAATTCAACCTCGTGGTGCCCAACCTGCAGGCGGCAGACCACGAGGTCGCATTCGAAATCGATGGAGTCAAAACCAAATCCGGCGTCTATCTGACCACCGCAAACTAGATCACTAGGCGCGATGCGTATCCGCGCGCCAATTCTTGATCTTCATCTTGATCGATTTCTGATCCAGATTCTTATCAACGGCTTCAGCTGCAAGAGCCAGAAACTCTTCATCCGATGCAAATCGCAAGGCAACAATTTGCTGGATGGTTAGCCTTGGGTCCATCAGCTTGCCGGTCATCACAAAGTGACGTAAATTCTCCTCTGCCCTCACTCCACGGTCTTGAGCCTTCAGCGCAAACGTACGGCAGAAGAAAGCGGTAAAGAAAATGCAGGGAGTCAGCACTAAAAGCAGCGAAGCGCTATAGACCCGCTGATGGTCGCCAAACGATTGGTAGAAATTGACTCCAGCCCCAACGAAGCAAAGCAGCAGGGTGAATCCGACGGCAAGAAATCCAGGGACACGCTGAGCGTGATTTTCATAATTCTGAGTAGGCATCGAATCCATACTCTCATGATCTTGAGATTGGGCCATAATGCGAAGGTGGAACTCAAACGCGCATCAGAACTCAAGCCCGCCCGGGGCAATTCAGACTACTTTTCAGGCGAGGTCTGGATCGAACCCCTCGTCGCAACCAGCCTGATCGCCCTCAAGGGAGTACGCGTCACCTTCACACCCGGCGCACGCACCGCCTGGCACACCCACCCCGCCGGCCAAATTCTGCACATAGTTTCAGGCCGCGGCTGGGCACAAAAAGAAGGTGAGCCCGCCATCGCCATGTCTGCCGGCGACACCGTCATCATTGGCGCTGGAGAAAAACACTGGCATGGCGCAGCCGCCGACAGCCCCATGACTCACATCGCCGTACAACCCATCGTCGGCGGCGTCGATTCCGACTGGCTCGAACAAGTAACCGACGATCAGTTCGCCACTACCTCCGCTGCATAAGCCAAAGCAGCAGCGACCCCACCACACTCACCAGCAAACAAGCCCCCAGCGGGAAAAACACGGTAGTGTTCTTCCCCCGCCAGGTCAGATTGCCGGGAATCTTGTCGCCGGCCCAAACCAGTAGCCCAAGAGCCACCAGCATCAGGCCGGCCACCACCAACAATTTGCCGAATTGCGGCATCATACTTCTCTAGCCAAGAACGACGAGTTCGTCTTCCTTCTGCGCCGCAGGCAACTGCTGCGTCAGCTCCATCGAACAGAACTTCGGCCCGCACATCGAACAGAAGTGCGCACTCTTGGCCCCATCCGCAGGCAAGGTCTCGTCGTGATAAGCCTTCGCCGTCTCAGGGTCGAGCGAGAGATTGAACTGGTCTTCCCAACGGAAGGTATAGCGAGCCCGCGACAACGCATCATCACGAAGCTGAGCCGCCGGATGCCCCTTGGCAAGGTCTGCCGCATGGGCGGCAATCTTGTAGGCAATCACGCCTTCCTTCACGTCCTCGCGATTCGGCAAGCCAAGATGCTCTTTGGGGGTGACATAGCAAAGCATCGCCGTACCATACCAGCCAATCATCGCTGCACCAATGGCAGAGGTGATGTGATCGTAGCCGGGAGCAATGTCAGTCGTAAGCGGCCCCAGCGTGTAGAACGGCGCATCGTTGCAAAGCTCACGCTGCTTCTCCACGTTCACCTTGATCTTGTGCATCGGCACGTGTCCCGGGCCTTCAATCATCACCTGACAATCCCGTGCCAGCGCCTTGTGCGTCAGTTCACCCAGCGTCTCAAGCTCGGCAAACTGAGCCGCATCATTGGCATCAGCAATCGAGCCAGGACGCAATCCATCACCTAGCGAGAAGCTCACGTCATACTTGCGCAGCAGCTCACAGATGTCGTCAAAGTTCGTATAGAGGAAGTTCTCCTTGTGATGCGACAGGCACCACTTGGCCATAATCGCCCCGCCACGAGACACAATTCCAGTAGTGCGGTTCGCAGTCAATTGGATGTACTTCAAACGAACACCAGCATGGATCGTAAAGTAGTCCACACCCTGTTCGCACTGCTCCAC
>CANGVB010000183.1 GCA_947456995.1 Bryobacteraceae bacterium
CGCAGCCGCGCCAGCATCGGCCCTTCCGCTTCATCGAGCGCCTTCTGCTCTTCAGCATCCCCAGTGCGGTCAGCATCTTCAAGCAACTGCAAATATCGACTTACTTCCGCCGCAGTAAACACACCACGCTCCGCCACATTCAACTTCACCTCAAGCCGCAAGTCCCCCTTGCCAAACTCTTTGGCTTCTCCCGCACGAGCCTTCCGCGCGGCCACCAACTTCACCAGCAGTTCTTTCTCAAAAGCCTCAAGCTCGCGCTTTTCGGGCCCTTCCTTCAGCCGCTTCTCGTAGATCGCGATTTGCTCCTCAGCCTTCTTCGCCATCACCTTGTCGGCATAAGGCACAGCCACATCCCGCCCCGCCTCAGTCGCCTGAAAGAAAGCCTGCATCCGGTAATAATCTCGCGTCGGAATCGGGTCGTACTTGTGGTCATGACACCGCGCACACCCAACCGACAAACCCAGAAACACACTCCCTACAACACCAGTAACTTCCGCAAGGTAATTCTGCCGCACATCGGCCGCCACCAAATTGGATCGGTCCCACGGAGCCACCCGCAAGAAACCCGTCGGCACAAAGCCCTGCACATCCGGTTGATAGTTATTGCGGGTCTTCGAATGTTCATCCCCGCCCGCCAATTGAAGCTTCACAAAACGGTCATAGGGCATGTTCGAATTAAATGCTTCGATCACCCAATCCCGGTACCGCCACGCGTTCCCAATCGCGCCATCCCCCTCCAATCCGGAAGTCTCACCATAGCGCGCCACATCCAGCCAATGCCGCCCCCAACGCTCGCCATATCGAGGGTCAGCCAACAAGCGGTCTACCGTCTGCTCATAAGATTCCTTGCCAAAACGAGCCAATTCTTCTGCACTCGGAGGCACACCCACCAGGTCCAGATACAGCCGCCTCGCAAGCGTTCCACTCGACGCTTCCGCCGCCGGACGAATCCCCTTAGCCTCAAGCTTGGCCAAGACAAAACGATCCACCTCATTACGCACCCAGCCCGCATTCGTTACCTTCGGCAACGCAGCCTTCACCGGCTTCTCATAGGGCCAACGCCAGGCAGCCTGCACCGTCTGCTTCTCAGCCGGCATCGATCGAACCCATTCCTCAAGCAGCGCAATCTCGCGCGCCTCAAGCGTCCCACCCACTGGCATCTTCGGCGCCATCTCGCCGCGCACCATGCGAATCAACGGGCTCAACTCCGGATGCCCACCCACCACTGCTTTCCCATACTTGGTACCACCAGCCACAGCCGTCGCCAGACTCTCTACCGAGAACCCACTCGTCTTCACCTTCGCGTTATGACAAGCTCCACATTTGGCCTGCAGCAACGCATCGATTTCCGCAGCGGGCGCAAGCCCGGCCACAATTCCAAGCAACAAAATAAGACGCAGCACGATGGCACTATTCTATGTCGAATCGCCAATGCCATAGAATCCAAGCAGTGGACCTTCAGCCTCAGAGCGTTCTCGGAATTTGTATCGCAACACTAGGCGGAGCCGCAATCGGGATCGAACGCCAGCATTCCGGCCACGCCCAGGGCCCTCACTCTCACTTCGCAGGTGTCCGCACCTTCACCCTCCTCGGCGCACTGGCAGGCACCTCCGCCTACCTCTGGACCTCAGGCCTCGAAGTCCCAGCCTCCATTCTTCTGGCCGGCGCAGTCGCACTCATCCTCGCCGCCTATCTCGCCGCCAGCCGTCGCGATGTCGACGCCACCACCGAAGTCGCCGCCCTGATCGTCCTCGCCGCTGGCTTTCTCGCAGGCCTCGGCTCGTGGACTCTATCGAGCGCCCTCATCGCCACCACCTCAGTCCTGCTGATCGAGAAATCCCGCCTCCACAACATCGTCGAAAACCTCCCCGATCTCGGCCTCCGCGCAGGCTTCCGGTTCGCTCTGATGGCCCTCGTCATCCTGCCCCTGCTTCCCGAAGGCCCCTATGGCCCGCTCGGCGGCGTGCGTCCGAGAGAACTCTGGATCATCGTCCTGCTCATCTCCGGGCTCAGCTTCACCGGTTATGCCGCCAGGCTGATCGTCGGCCCCAGCCACGGCTACGTCGTAACAGGAATCCTGGGCGGCCTCATCTCATCCACCAACGTCACCTATACCCTCGCAAGGATCAGCGCGACAGAACCCGCCAGCGCCACCCCACTGGCCGTCGGAGTACTCACCGCCTGCACCATCATGTACCTCCGCGTGGCAGCCGTAACGGCCATGCTGAACCCGAAGCTAGGCCTCGCCCTAATCCCCTACTGGCTCATCCCCGCGCTGGTCGGCATCACAATCTCTGTCCTCGGGCTGCGCAGCCACGACAAATCCTCAGAAGCCGGCCCACTCCCCAGCAATCCTCTCGCAGTCGGTTCCGCCCTCCAGATGGCTGCCCTCTTCCAGCTTGTGCTCTTTGCCATCACAGCAATACAGGGATCTTGGGGACAATCCGGACTGATTGTTTCCGGCGCGATTCTCGGCCTCACTGACGTCGACGCGCTCACCATCTCGATGACCAAGTCAGCTCAAAACCCGGACAACCTCGCCACTGCCGCCACGGCCATTGCCGTCGGCTGCCTGGCAAATTCATTCTTCAAACTTGGAATCGCACTCACCCTCGGCCGCGGTGCTTTTCGCACCAAGGTCGCGGCAGGCTTCTTCGCACTCATCCTCGCCGCCGCAGCCAGCCTCGGCTGGGGTATCTGGTTCTAGATACTCACAACATCACACCCGGATAGCCGGATCAGATCGTGTGCATTGCTCCGCAGCCGTCCCATAAACCCTTGAATACTCCCGCGGCCAATCACCAACAGTTCAGCCTCGGACTCCTTCACCACCCGCTGTACACCTTCCACCAGACTCGCGTCCTCGATAATCTCAAGCTCCGGGACATCCGGCCAGGCTGCCATCGCCGCCGCATAGTCTTCCTGCGCCACCTTCAATGCAAAATGATGCGCCCCTTGCGAAATCCCACTCTCAAAATCGCTGGCAACCCGCGGCTTGCAATGCACTACCCGCAACTTCGCTCGAAACTTCTCGGCCAAACCCTGCGCCTTCGCAACTACCTTCGCCGTTTCAGGCCCACAATCCACAGCGCAAACAATATTCTTCGGCAAACGAGGGCGTATCTGCTCTGGCGTATGCGCACTCGTCCACACCGGCACCGCGCTGTCGTGCAGAACACTCGCCGTCACAGAACCCAGCAACATCTGGCGGAATCGCGTATAACCAAGTGTCGGCATCATGATCAAATCCACGTTTTGTGCCCCGGCAAAACGAGTAATCTCCTCACCTGCGTCCCCGCTCACCTGCACACGCTCCACCGGCAGCCCTGCCAGCTCTTCCAGAAGGAACCCATTCAACTGCTTTTGGGCCAGCCCCTTCACTATATTGATTTCTGCCTCCACCGGCAGATTCTCAATCGCCAGCACGCCCATGCCTTCAAACACGTGCAGCACAGTCACCCGAGCTCCAAACCGTTCGGCCCAAAGTCGAACAACCTGACTCGATGCTTTACTCTGCAAAGAAAAATCAATCGGAAACAATATATGCTGAACCACTGGTTAGCCCCCACTGCGATGCTATCACCAGGGAGCCGACTCGGACTCAGGCCGCAGTTGCTTGTTTGGCGGAAATGTCCTTGATCCCCACCATCAGACGGTTCAAGCTGTCTAGAACATGCTGCGCGGAAGGAGCGGGCCGGCCCTGCAACAAATCCTTCGGCGCCCCGTAGTTGCCATGCGAACTCATCGGAAGGTCTTCCACTACCGGCGCAGCAACAACAGGCTTTTTCACTTCCTCAACAACAGGAGGCGCAACAGCAACTTCCTTGCCGCCAGCCATCTCAACATACTCGCTCATCAGCGAATCCAGACGGTGACGCTTCATCACCACCATCTCGTGTATCTGGGCTGCCAGCGATTCCGTCTGGCGCAGTTCCGACATCAAGGCCTGAATTCTCTCAAGCGTTACAGCAAGCGTATTCTGTGGGGCGGGTTTGGACATAGTCTACCTGCACCTTCCATCGGACTCGCCTCAGGAAACTTAAGTAGGCCTGTTGATTTAGAGGGGGTAGGCCTCAGTGCGCATCTTCATCCCCACCGGTCACAACCCCACGTGGCTTCGGGTTCTTGCGATCTTCTTCCACAATCTTCCTCACCTGCTGCGCCAGCGTCGGCGCATGATAAGGAATCCCGTCCTTGATCGTCCATTCGATCTTCCCCGACTGCGGCACTCCCTCAGTCTTCGGATACAGAATCCGGAAGTCCGCCAGCGGATTCCCGTCCACCACAATCAAATCCGCCAGATAACCGGCACGCACACGGCCCAGCTCATGTTCTTTACCCATAATCTTCGCGTTATTCGCCGTCGCCTGCGTAATCACCTGCAGAGGATGAAAACCAGCCTCCTGGTGCAACTCCATCGATCGAATCAACCCAAACCCAAAAAGGTTATAGATGAATCCGGCGTCCTCACCAATCCCGATCACGCCCCCACGGCGTCCAAAATCCCGCACCGCATCCATCCACAAACGGTAATTCATCCGCCACTCCGCCTCATCCGCACTCGTCCAGTTCAAGAAGAAGCTCCCGTGATTATTCGGGTCCGGAGCAAAGAACTTCTCCAGCGCCGGATGGAGGTATTCCTTAAAGAAAGGCTGAGTCTGATAGCGCAACAAATCCCGCGCCGCCTCGTAGATATTCAGCGTCGGGCTCCACGCCACCTCGGCCTTTACCATGCCATCCAGTACCTGCCCTAACTTAACCGGATCTGTCTGCCGAAACAGGTGTCCGGCGTAACGAAAACGATCCACTTCGTACTGATGGTTGAATGACCCTGGAAAGTTCTGTACTCCATCCCTCAACGCCGCATCGGGTATGCCATACCAGTGCTCAATCGAGGTCGTCCCGTACTTGATGTCGTGCCAGGCATTGGTCTCAGCCACCGCCGCATGATGCGCTGTCCGCAACTTCTGCTCATGCGCCTCCTCCTGCATCACTCGCATCGCCCAATCCGAGATCTCAAAAAACTTCAACCCATCCGCCCCGCTCGCCTTGATCTGGCGCACTCGCGTCCGGATCGCCGCCTCATTCTCCACAGAAGGTGCCGGATTCATCCCCAGCACCGCATACAAAAACAAGCGCGGCGCAACAATGCTGTTCTTCTGCGACTGCTCCCGCAGCGCCTTCGACTTCTCAAAGTTCGACCCCACATCACGCACACTGGTAATCCCCGACGCGAGCCACACCCCAAACTGGTAATCCTGCCGCATCGGCCAACCTGCCCGCTCATCCTGGATATGCGCATGCACGTTGATTAACCCGGGCAACACATATTTGCCCTTGGCATCAATCACCTTGTCGCCGGCCACCGGCCTTCCCGGCCCGGGCGTCACAGCCACAATCCGGTTCCCCTCAATCACGATCGTCCGAGGGCCGTTTGCCGGGGTACCAGAACCATCGACCACCAGCGCATTTGTGACCAATAGCCTACCCTGACGCACTCCAGACTCGGTTGGTGCTAAGGCCGTCTGGCCCATCAAAACAAAGGGCATCACTGCTAAACAAACAAAGACATACGAACGTGTCATAAGAGGCTAGTCTACCCAACAGCGGTCAGGGTTAAGGTGCACCAGCAATACCTCCAATGGCAGAGAACTTTTATTGCGGTACGAAAGCCCGAAAAGTTACATGAAAAAAAAATGTGAAAAGTCGACTATTGGAATCGAGCCCTTGACCGAAGCCAAGACGGCACGGCGGCTCAAAATACAACAGAAGGAGTGTTAACACACCCATGCGCAACTTACTGGTGCTTACCGTATTCGCCACCCTCACTGCCAACCTGAGCTTTGCTGAAGTCATCGAACATCCCCGCAACCTCAAGGAAGAAGCCACCATCCAACAGAAAGCCCAGAAGCGCTGGATGTGGAGCGCCATCGCGCTCACCGCTGCGAGCTTCGCAGATGTTCACTCCTCCTGGGGTAAGAATGAAGCCAACGGCCTTCTGCGCTCCTCCGACGGCACCTTCGGCCCCAAGGGTCTTGGCGTCAAGGCTGGCATGGTCGGCGGCATCCTCCTCGGCCAGCACTTCCTGGTCAAGGCCAACCCCAAATTGGCCAACTCCATGTCCTTCGCCAACTACGGCATGGCCGGCCTCAAGCTCTCCGTCGCTGCTCGCAATTACAAGATCGATCCTCCCAAATACCTTCTGCGCTAACGCTAGGGCGGAGTCGACGCTGGTGCATGCCGCCATCGGGTTGCCTGTTCATAGGCATACCCCAAACGGATCAGCGTCGACTCCGACCATGCCCGTCCAAAGAAGGTCAACCCTGCCGGCAGCACACCCCGTGTATAACCCATCGGAACCTGCACGGAAGGGAAACCGCTAGTCGGCGAAAACACCTGGCTGTTGTCTCCACCCGCTGTATTCAAGTCCCCAATCAACCGCGGTGGATTGCTCCAGGTCGGATACACATAAGCATCCAGCTTCAGTGCATCCATAGTCGAAGTCACAGCCGCCCCAAACGCCTTCCGGTAGGCCATCTCAGCCGCACACTCGGCGCTCTCCGGCCCATTCCCCACAGCCTTCTCAGCAGCCTCCAGCCTCACCTGCACCGACGGATGATACTTCCGAGATTTCAGCACCTCCGCCAAACTCTTCACCGCAACCTTGTCCCCCAGCCCAGCCAGAAAACGATTCAGATCATACTTGAATCCCATGCAGCCCCCAGCCCGCTTCAAGCTCTCAATTCCGGATACCTTCGCCGGGTCCACAATAACAGCCCCAGCCTTACGCAAATCCTCGAGCGCCGCCTCAAACACTCGCACCACCTCGGGGTCAGCCGAATCCCGCTCATAAGCCTGCCGCAACACACCAATCCGCGCCCCCTTCAACCCATCCCGATTCAAGGCCAGCAAATAATTCTCCACCCGAGCCCCAGCCGTCACTACATCATCGGGATCCTCACCCGCCACCACCTGAAACACCGCCACCGCATCTTCCATCGTCCGCGCCATCGGCCCGGCAATATCAGCCAACAAATTCAAAGGAAAAACACCAGCCCTGCTAGTCAATCCCATCGTCGACCGAATCCCAACCAAAGCCTGATGCGATGACGGCCCACGAATC
>CANGVB010000184.1 GCA_947456995.1 Bryobacteraceae bacterium
AGCGGGTACTCTTTCAGTACGCTGTGGGTGACTAGAGCGTACCGAACAACTCGAACGGGCAACTGATCCGTGCTGCATTCGAAAATGAGCTAGTGTCAGTCTACCGACACGATTTGGCCAGACAGATCGTGCCTACTCTGCCAGAGAACCCGCACGCCTATATGGCTGCCTTCGCCCAGTTGGACCAGCCAAGTCTCCTGATCGCATTGGCAACGCTATCCCAGGCCAGCGAATTCCTTGCCAGCGGACGAAGAGAAGTGCCCGACGTCAACGGGCTTGTCCGCTTCCTATTCCGCCAGAACCTCTTTGAAACTCCAAGCCTGATTCCGTGAGACGATAGCGGCATGCTGGTTCTCGCTCTTCTATTACAAGCTCAATATTTTAGTGTTCCGCAAGTAGACGCACCCGAGTTGGCTCGTTTTGGCAGTCATGATGTTGGTGTAAGGACTATCGAGATCACCAATCCGCAGCAAGTGGACATCCTCAAGTCAGGTCTTGCAGACCGAACGCTCAAGATTGAAATCTGGTATCCCGCCCAGCTCAAGGCCAACGAGCAGGCTCATACCGTGTACGTAAGCCCGATGGCCGGACGCGTTCCGCGTCCCGACAGCCCAAAAACGTTTGAAATTCCTGGCAAGGCGGCGCGTGATGCAGAGCCGAAGCAAGGCGCGGCTTATCCGCTGGTGGTGGTTTCGCATGGCTACCCGGGATCACGAACCTTTCTCAGCTACCTTACAGAGAATCTCGCCTCAAAGGGTTATGTGGTTGCTGCCATTGACCATACAGATTCTGTATTTGGAGAGGTCAGAGGCTTTCAGAGCACCCTGATTCACCGTGCTCCCGATCAACTCTTCACCATTCAGGAATTGGCCCGACTCTCCAAGCAGGGAGACCACTTTCTGAACAAAATCGTGGATACGGACAAGGTGGCCATCGTGGGTTATTCGATGGGCGGTTATGGCGCGATGGCCAGTGGCGGGGCGTCTTACAATGCTGCAAGCGGCATGCTTAAGCAACTTCCTATGCCGAAGGTGAGTCCACCTGCAAATCTCAAAGCGATTGTCGCTATTGCTCCCTGGGGCGCGCAGCCCCCTGTGGAAGCCTGGGAAGCAGAGGCTGTCAAGAACTTCAAGCTACCATCTCTCTTCATCGTCGGAGACAATGACGACGTGTCGGGCTATGAGAAGGGTGTCAAGAAGCTCTACAACTGGGCTATCAATTCTGACCGTTGCCTGCTGACTTATCAGAATGCGCGGCATAACGTTGGTGGTAATCCCGCGCCCGCAAACGTGTCTCTCGACTTTCAGGGAAGGGAATCGTTTGAGGAACCCGTTTGGCGCAAGGATCGCATCACGGCGATCAACCAACACTACATTACAGCTTTTCTAGACCTGAATCTTAAGTCTGATGCAGCGAAGGCTGAATACCTGAAACCTGAGGGTAAGGGGTTTCAGCGGCGCTGGTTCCTCGGTTTGAATATCGATTGTCAAAAGCCGAACTAGGCTTCTCTAGCGGACCCAGAGCGACACTCCAACGGGGCTGAGATTGCCGCCGACTCCAAGGCGGACTTCATTCAAGCCTTCAGTTAGTCCCTGCGGGATTTTTGTGTTCACTTGAATTACACCCTCTACGATCCCAGGTGCGTTACCGGCGTAGAGTAGCTCTGCCCGTTGACTGCCAATCTGGACGAAGACCGTTTGGAAAAGGCTCGATACTGCTTGAGCAACCCTGCCATCTACTCCGGCAGGTGACATGCGGCCGGCACCGGTTGCATAGAATACGATCACTGAGCCTCGGGGCGCCGGGTTCAGTGGGCCATTCAATGTTCCATCTTCATTTACAATTGCGGCTTGTCCTTTTCCTGAACCATCACTCGTGAAAATTGCTGGTTGGGAATTCGCAACTGGAATCGTCAGGGGGGCTGACAGCATCCCGTTGTATTCGACGGTCATGTTGGTTTGGACCCGTCCCAACAAATCGAAGGGGGCTATGGCGCTCAGCTGTCCGTCTGAAGTATAAATCATCGGCGAGGCCACACCATCGAAGAGCACTCGCGTGAGGGCAAGCTCTTTGGGCAGGAGATTGTTGTTGAGTGTAAACTGGCGCAGAATCGGTGGGCCCATGTTTGTGCCGAAGATGGTGAGCAACTGGCCGGGGGCCAATGCATTGCGTTCATAGCTTGCCGCATTTGTGACGGCGGCCAGTGCGGGTGATCCGGGCGGGACGATACTGATCCGGTAAGAAGCGCTTTCTCTCTCTCCTAGCGATTCAGTCAAGGTAAAGAAGAAGTCTCCAACAGAGAAGGGGCTCCCCGAAAGCATGGCGTTTGCAGAATCGAGGCTGATTCCTGGTGGCAGTGCACCCGAAGTTATGGTGAGCCTGCTTGAGGTTTGCTGGCCGGAAATGCGTAGATTTTGCTTGTAATTTGAACCTATAGTTGCGCCAGGCAGACTCTGAACCAGAGGAAACGACGCAGACAGGGGAAGCACCTGTATGGTGACAGAATTTTGTGAAACGAAGCCATCTGAGCCCCGAGCAGCTACTCCGAAAGTGAAGTCTCCTGTGGAGGTTGGTGTGCCGGAGATGGAACCGTTTGGGCTCATGGTTAGCCCGAGTGGTAATCCTCCAATCGCGCCTGGCTCGACCGAAAAGGTAATTGGGGTTTGTCCTGAAATTTGTGTGAGCTGGGCTGAATAGGGCTGGCCTAGCTGCCCATTGGTAAGGCGGATTGCCTCAAAAACCGGGATCGTGTAGGGCGGCAGATCGGTTGAATTGCCGCGGCTGTCGGTAAGCCTGAGCCTGAATGTGTAAAATCCGTAAGCCAAGGGCACGCCGGTAATGCTGCCGGTGGAGGAGTCCAGTCGTAAGCCTGAAGGCGGCGTTCCTGCAGTCAAGTTCCAGAGGTAGGGAGGGAATCCTCCTTCTGCGGTGAGCCGGAAATTGTAGGGATAGTAGAGTTTGCCGCTTGGAGGACCCGTGGAACTAATTCTCAGAGGACCCGTAGTACTCAAAATGCGGATGGTGAGTTCTCGCTGAGCGGTACCGCCTTGTGTGTCGCTGACCTGAATGGAAAAGGTAAATGTTCCGGTGGAGGTGGGTGTGCCCGCTATTCTGCCGTCGGTAGAGATTGTTAATCCGGCAGGGAGCGCGCCTCCAGATAGCCGGTAGCTCAGGGCGAGGGCGCCAGGGGATCTTGCTTCCACTGCAGCTACATAAGGAACATTTAAGGCCCCATCGGGAAGTGATGTTGATGAGATCGAAGGCAGAGCTGCACGGACGTTGAGCGTCAGATTGACCTGAGCTGTTGCAGCGGTTGCATCGGTAAGCCTGAGGGTGAGCGGGAAGGTTCCTGCTTGAGCAGGTTTTCCGCTGAGAAGCCCGAGGGTGGAGAGCTGAAGCCCAGGAGGGAGGGAGCCTCCCGCCAATTGGAATGTGTAGGGCGAAGTGCCGCCACTGCCACTGAAGCTGAAACTGTAGTCTTCGTTTACTCGGGCATCTGGTAGCTGGGTTGAATTGAAGCTCAAGGTGACTGGGCGAACCACCAAAGTGAGAGAAGCATCGCCCTCAAGACCGGCTGTGTCTCGAATACGAAAGCTTAAGGGAAAGCTACCCACTACTGTGGTGGTGCCGGAAATACGACCGGTGGGAGCATCGAAGCTGAAGCCGCCTGGCAATTCACCTTGTATCAGCCTGTAAGCATAGGGTGGATTCCCGCCGTTTACCCTCAAGGTGGCAGAGTAAGGTGTCCTGACTATTGCTTCGGGCAAAGCTGAGAGGCTTACTGTCAGAAGCGTCGGTTGTACGTTCAAGCGGTACCTTCTTACGACCGAAGTGCCCCGAGCATCTGTCACGCGGACTCTGAACTCGAATGCTCCGGAAAAGCGCGGCTGACCGTACAAGCGGCCGGAAGCGCTTAATTCCATCAAAACGGGCAGTTGCCCACCTTCAAAGGCAAACGTGTAAGGTGCGGCAGGCCCAGAGGCGTCGAGTTGGATTGAGTAAGGTTGATTGAGTGTGGCAAGGGGCAGTATGAGTGGTTCCGCATCAGCCTGGTCTCGAACTTCGATCCTAAAAGTTTGTTGTACTGAATTACCGGCAGCATCCGTGGCTTGAACGACAAAAATGGCAAAGCCGGGTAGAATCGGGGTACCTGTCAGGGCACCTGAAGATGAGAAGCTCAAAGCCGGTGGGGGAATGATGCCGTTCAGGATTCGGTAGGTTATTGGAGGGTTGTTCGACGATGCAACTATATTGGTGGAATATGGGATGCCCAGGAAGGCGGTTGGCAGAGTCGTTGTCAAGAAAATGGGGGGATTTTGAGAGCTAGCCGGGCTGATGGTGAGGTTGTAGGAGCGCTCAATGAAACGATTTGAGCTATCGGTGGCCCGCACGGTAAAGGATGCTTGCCCACTTCCGACCGGGGATCCTGTAATCCTTCCGGTTGAGGATAGGCTAAGTCCTGCAGGTAATGTTCCAAGGCTCAGTGAAAACCTATAGGGTTGCGCGCCTCCTGACGCTTCCACTAATGACGAGTAGGGCACATTTGAGGACCCGGGAGGCAAAGACTGATTGGTAAAGTCGAAGACTGTCGAAGCTGTCACCTCGATAGAGAAATTTGCCGTTATGACAGATCCAGCGGCGTCCCTGAGTTCGACCCCGAAAGAGAGAACGCCAAGTTGAAGAGGAAATCCACTGATGGAGCCGTTGCTTTGGAGTGACAGCCCAGCGGGTAGCTGCCCTGAGATCTGCTGGAAGCGATAGGGTTGGCTTCCTCCGGTAGCAGTTAAGCTGGCACCGTAGGGAACAGACAATTGTCCATTGGGCAGTGGATTGGTTGGTATCGCCAGCAGATTTCCGACGTCGGTGGGCGATGGAGTAACGTGAATCAGGAATTGTCTTTCAGCCATTCCGCTTGCAAGGTGATTGGCGCTTACGGTGAATACATAAGTTCCTCGCAGGGATGGTGTCCCAGAAATACCATCTGAGCTCAAAACAAGCCCTGGAGGTAAATTGCCAAAGCTAATTCGAAGCGAGACTGGTGGGGCTGAACCGGACAAGCTGAGGGGCGCGTTATAGCCCACCCCGAGGACTGCGGCTGGAAGAGCAGTCTGTACAAATTCAAAGCGAGTACCGTTTACCTCGACTCTGACGCTGGAACGGATTTTGACATTTGCCCTGTCGGTGGCGGAGACAAAAAAGGTAAATACTCCAATCTGGGTGGGCGTTCCAAACAAGACTCCGTCAGAGCTGAGAGTCATGCCAGATGGAATCGTTCCGCTTTCAATTTCATAGATTTTGGAGCCAACACCACCAATCGTCATCAATTGATAAGCAGTGTATTGGTTTATTGTTGCCACGGTAGTTGGCGAATTGAAGTAAAACGTAGGTGGGCCGCCTGGCTGTGCGTTCAGGCTCGTCAAGAGAAAGTGTCCAAGTAAGGCCAAACTAAACCGCTGAAGCGTACTCATAAATCAAGTAGTATGCTACCGCAAAGATTCAGTGCTTTTGTGCTAATTAAATTGAATTGCGTAGAGATCGGCGTCTTTTAGCTCGACGCGGAGGCGGACAGGTTTCGATGCGAGCGGGGCCAGGGATTCGATGTTTTTCCACTTCACTACTCTTGTGATGAGGTCGCCTATGAGTTCGGTAGACTCGGCCAGAAGTGTTCCTGTTGGATCTTCCAGAAAGAGCTTGATGCCGCCGGGGGCGGAGGTGGAGAAGTTCACTTCCAGGTTAGTGCCGGTGAAGGTGAAGGGCTTTGTGATCATTGTGCCTCCGCTATAGCCGGCGTGGACTGAGCTGAAGCCGTCCAGACGTAGTGTGTAGCGCTGCAGGTGGATGCTGGGTTGGCCGTAGTCTCGCACTACGTAGAAAGATAGTTCGTCTTCGGCTGTTTGCGCCAGATTGAGGGCAGGGTAGTTGGAGCGGGAGACCCAGTTCTTCATGCCGAGGCCGGGGCGGAGGAAGGCCTCCATGAAGGTTCTATCCATCACCGTCCCGCCACGAGAGGACATCAGGACGGCGTCGGAACAGTCTTTGAAATAGCCGGGGTCGACTCCGATTGCTTTGGCTTCTGGTTCAGATAGAACTTGTCTGCCGGGGAGGAAGCGGGCGCATAAGGAGAGGTAGATGTGCGGGGCCCGGAAGTAGGGGCTGGTTTGGTTGGTGTAGAGATGCTCGGGCGGGGCATCGCCGAAGGAGATTTCTCCTTGCTTCTGCCAATCCATGAAGTTTTGGCTTGTGGCTCGGGAGATCCAGCGGTAGTTGGTTGTGCCGATCTTCTTGAAGGTTCGGTAGTAACAGACGTATTGTTTCTCGCTCTCGGACCAGAAGGCGAGGTTTTGCGAATCGAATGCTCCGCCGGTGAGGACGGGTTCGGGGCGGGTTTGGGACCACTGGATTCCGTTGCGGGAGTGGAAGGCCATCAGGCCGCTTTTGCTGGTGCCGGCGAGGCCTTTGTAGGTGCCGTCGCGGTCCAGGAAAGGCGAGAAGTTGTGCTGGAGAGGCGGGGTGTTTGCGAGGATGATGTTGGTTCCTCGCGCGATGTTGGGACGCTCGAATTGTTTGCCGTCTTTGGACTCGGCGTAGCAGGTGACTTCGTTGCCTCGGCCGTCTTCTCCGGCGTTGGGGACTCCACGGTAGTAGAGTTTCTTTCCGATCACGGTTGCGTAATTGGAGAAGCGGCCCTCCCAGGGTTTGTCGAAGCGGAAGGCGGTGCCGGCGTCGATGGGGGTGCCCAGACGCAGCTCGGTGCCCTTCATTTCGGCAATCAGGAATTTGTCGATGAAGAGCTCGCGGCGGGAGCCGAGGGCTATGGTGTTGTCTGGGGCAAAGGCGGCTGCTAGTAGAGTGCGGCGGGTCACAGGACAATCTCGGTGAAGCAGCCGCGGAGGTCCATTTCGAATTCGATGGTTTCGATGGGTGGGCGTGAATAGTGCCAGGTGATGCCATGGATTGCGGCTTTGCCCATGGGGGTGATGATTTCGTTTTCGAGGAAGGAAGCCATTGGGTGGATTGTGTAGACCTCGGTGGTGGTGACCTGGGCCCAGTCGACGCCGAGGCCGTGGAGACGGGCGGTCATCAGGCCCATTACGAAGCGGGTCTTTTCGGC
>CANGVB010000185.1 GCA_947456995.1 Bryobacteraceae bacterium
ACGACTTCGGTATATTCTGTATCTGAAAATCGGGAGGCTCTAGCAGGTTGGAAACGAGTGATTGGCTCTTCCATTTTAGCGGCCAGGGCGGCCATCGCCTGCTTCACAAACCCTTCAGCGCCAAGCGGTTTGCCGGAATAGGTGGCGCTGCGCAGGCGTTTTGTCTCGCCTTCGGTGGCGGTTGTATTTAGCAATTCCTGCCAGTTTTGGGCGCCTCCGGATTGCTGCCAGAAGGCCATATCCAAGAGGTGGCTGTTGTCGCTTCCGCTGAGATGGGCAGCTGCGCTGGACCAGCGAAACCGCTCGGGAGATTCCACCAGACCGGCGCGGACAGGGTTGAGTTCGACATAGCGGATGGCGTTCCAGCGGTGGCATTCTTCCATAGCGCAAGAGTAGAAATGGTTCTGCCAGAGATGCCCGCTACGGACCCGGCGGGCGTTGTGATACTGGGCGTAGCGACCGTGGGTGCGGCGCAGGCAGATGGATAGGGAATCCTCTTCTGAGGGAACAGCAATCAGGTGTATGTGGTTTGGCATCAAGCAGTAAGCGAGAATGCCGACGCCGGATTGACGGCTGTACTCAGAGAGCAAATCGAGATAGACACGCCCGTTTCATTTGGTCTCTTTGGGTGTGGAAGACGATTTGGCGGTCGGTTCCGCGTTGGGTTGCGTGTCGGGGAGATCCGGGCAGGACGAGCCGGGCTGAGCGTGGCATACTTTGCGGTAGTTGCCTGGCGAGAGAACTTTTCTCAAAGTTTTTGCGGGCGAGGCTGTCCCCTTCTCGACGACTTTCCCTGGCTGACGACTTTCCGGAAGATGGGGCTGGTTGCAGGAATGCAGATTGTCGGTACGGCAGGGTCTGGCAAGTTTGATGAGTGCAGGCGATAATGGAATTGACCGCGATGCAAGTAACACTGGAAGTACCGGAAGATTTGGCTCTACTGCTGGGTGAGAATTCTGCAGTGGTGAGCCGGGCAGCGCTGGAAGCTCTGGCGCTTGAAGGGTTGCGCGGGGACAAGATTACGGTGGCTCAGGCTCGCCGGTTGTTGGGTATTGGATCGCGCTATGAAATGGACGGCTTCCTGAAAACGCATGGCTTTATGTTGCCGCTTAGTGTTGAAGATATAGTGAGCGATGCTGAGACGGCAATCCGCTTTCGAAGCTAATGCGAGTTGTAGTTGCCGACACGTCGCCTATCAACTATCTGTTGCTTATTGGCTGTGTTGATTTGCTTCGCCAGCTCTATGTTCGTGTAGTGATTCCAGAAGAGGTATTTCGCGAATTGACTGCGCCGGGAGCCCCGCCGCAAGTGGCGGCATGGATTCGGAGTTTGCCTAGTTGGATAGAAGTGCGGGATGTGCCGATTAGCCTGCTGCTCAGCCGGGAGGCTAGCGAATCGAATCTGGATGCTGGCGAAGTTGCTGCTATTCAACTTGCTCTCGCTGAACAGGACAGTTTACTGGTGATTGATGAAGCGGCAGGCCGTTGGAATCCCCACGCTTACGCATGGGGTTGGGCGGAGGGGTGCAGCCTGGCGGCATAGGTAGCAAAAGAGCCCGAGGACGCCGGTGCGGGGGCTGGGGTTGGCCCGGTTTTTGGATCCCCACGGCTTACGCATGGGGTTGGGCGGAGTGGCAGCCCAGCGACATGGGTAGCAAAAGAGCCCGGGGGCATGGGTGACAAAACAGCGCGGCGACATCGGTAACGCAAGAGCCGGGGGACATCGGTAACGCCACAGCCCGGAGGCATGGGTAGCAAAAGAGCCCGGCGATATCGCTGCGGACGGGTAGGGAAGCAAGGGGGGGTGGGATAGCGTTATCAGAAATTTTGAAAAAGTTTGACGGTTTGTTTTGTTGGGGTTGGGGGTGGATCCCCATCAAGTGCTTGTTGGGGGCTGGTAGGGTGTTTGGCGAGTATGTGTTGCCTATTGTTTGACTCGCCGTTTGTGAGGCCTCGCAGTAAGAGAGCCCCGGAGAAGAAGATAGAGACGCGGCAGGATTTGTGGATCGAGAAAATGATTCGCGGCCTGATCGCAGTTGCCCGGAATGTGCCTCAGGCACGGGTTGCCCTTTACCAGTTGATTCGTGATTTGTCTCTCGATATAGGAAGGTGATGGTTTGACTCGTAACGAAGTTGTCTCTGAAGCGCTTTGGAAATTTGGCGATACTGTTGGCCTCGCCGGAGGTGTGTTTGGATTTGAGGCCGATACGAAACAAGCCGAGGTGCTTGAGAGTGATCCGCACCGGTTGCTGCTTTGCTGCTCGCGGCAGTGGGGGAAGAGTACGACTGCGGCGGTGCTTGTTGCGATGCGGGTGTTGCGGGAGCCGGGGGCGCTGGTGGTGATTGTGTCGCCTACGCTGCGGCAGACGGCGGAGCTGGTGTTGAAGGTGCGCGGGTTTGTGGAGCGGGTGGTGAAACTGCGGGGGCGGGGACGGCTGTTGCTTGAGTTGCCGAATGGGGCTCGGGTGTTGGGGTTGCCGGGGAATGAGTGCCATGTGCGCGGGTTTTCGGCACCTACGCTGGTGGTGATTGATGAGGCGGCGCGGGTGGGGGATTTGCTGTATAAATCGCTGCGGCCGATGCTGGCTCATGGCGGGGATCTGGCGTTGCTGTCGACTCCGTTTGGGGAGCGTGGGTTCTTCTGGAGGGAGTGGGCGCGGGGTGGGGAGTTGTGGACTCGGGTGTCGGTGAAGGCGACGGATTGTGCGCGGATTCCAGCGGCTTTTCTTGAGGAGGAGCGGCGGGTGCAGGGGGAGGACTGGTTTCGGCAGGAATATCTTTGTGAGTTTGTAGGGATGGATAATCAGGTGTTTCGGCAGGAGTGGTTTGACCGGGCGGTGGCTGGGGGCCTGGATGTGGCGGCGCTCGATGTGCGGCTGGATGGGGAGTTGTGGTGATGCTGCGGAGCTTTCATATTGGAGTGGATCTGGGGCAGAGGCGCGACTATACGGCGGTGGTGGTGCTGGAGCAGCGGATTGAGAATACGGGATTGACCGACAGGATTACGTTTGAGCAGGTGTGGCGGAGGAGGCTGATTGTGCGGAAGGCGGCGCGGCTGAAGCTGGGGACGGAGTTTCACCGGATTGTGGATACGGTGGTGCAGTTGTCGATGCATCCGAGTCTGGATGGGCGGGTTGTGACAACTTCGATTGATGCGACTGGGATGGGGCTGGTGGTGACCGAGCAGTTGCAGATGCAGAGGCCGCGGGGAGAGTTGTATCCGGTGGTGATTACGGGTGGGAATGAGATGAAGTACAAGGCGGGGTTTTATCCGACGCCACGGACGGATATTCTGCTGGGGGTGGTGCAGGCGTTTGAGGTGGATCGGCTCGAGGTGGCTGGTGAGATGCCGGGCTGGGAGCTGTTGTCTGAAGAGCTGCGATCGATCCGGAAGACGCCGGGGGTGGCGGGGCCGCGGTTTGAGAGTGAAGGCCAGCATGACGATATGGTGTTTGCGCTAGGGCTTGCGCTGGTGGGTTACCGGCAGCGGGTGATGCCGGTGGAGGGCAAGGCAGTGCGGCGGATTGCAGGGAGGGGGGATTGGTGAGGGGTGGAGCGATGGTTCCGGGATCTACGGTTTGGTGAGCCTGGGGTGGGGTGGGGAGCGGCACAGCCCGGCGACATGGGTGACAAAACATGCCGGGGACGCCGGTGCGGGAGGGCGGTTGGCGGGTTGGGTCGGTTTAGGCGGCTTGCAGTTGAGAGCCGTCTCTATTCGATACCGCTTCTGGTTTTGGATTAAAAATCATAGATCCAGCGGCGATTTTTCGGCATCTCGTATCCAATGAGTGAAGACCTCAACGTATTGAGCGACGAAGAACTGCTCCGCCGGGTGCATGCTCGCGAGGGGGATGCGCTCATGGCTCTCTATCGCCGCTACCGCCTTCGTGTCTTCGCACTGGTTCTGCGAATTCTCCAGGACCGCCCCACCGCCGAAGAGGTTTTGCAGGATCTATTTCAGAAACTTTGGGACCATCCTGAGAAGTTCGACTCCTCAAAAGGCGAACTTTTGTCCTGGCTATTAACTGTCGCAAGAAATATTTCGCTAGATCATAAGCGAAAAGAATCTCGAAGGGCCAGTTTCTACGTATACCCTGATGTAGAGACTCAGGTGGAACTTGCGTCGCTGACAGAACACCGCCTGGATGCGGAAACCATCCATTCGGTGCGCCAGGTACTGGAAACCTTGCCCGAAGAACAAAAGCGGGTTTTGGAGCTTTCCTACTTCGAAGGCCTCACTCATCCGGAGTTGGCTGAAACCCTCGGAGAATCGCTTGGTACTGTCAAGACTCGAATCCGGCTAGGCATGCAAAAACTCAAAAATGCGATGAGTCTCGGATTGTTGCAGTCGAAATGAACTTGAATTGTCAGATGCAGAATTCGGATTGGGATGGCTTGGCGCTTGGGGCATTAACACCTCAAGCTGCTGCACCTCTCGTGGCGCACTTGCGTGCCGGTTGCTCCGAGTGTGCAACCTTGTTTGCAAAGTCACAGGCGGCAGTATTGGCACTGGGTGCCAGCCTGCCGGGGCAGGCCCCGAGTCAATTGGTGGAAGACAAACTTGCCAGCTACGTGAGCAAAACCAAAGTAGTGGCCATGCCTGCTCCGCGTCGCAGTTCTTTCGCTCCCTGGCTTCTGGCTGCGGCTAGTCTCGCTTTTGCTGCGTGGATGGGCTTCAATCGACCTGCGCCGCCGGCTCTTCCCGTCGCTGCTCTTCCTCCTGCTTCAGCTCCTTTTTCTTCTTCTGCTCCTGATTCGGTGGCCCAGCCAGTTGAAACCACTCGCGTCGTTGACCCCAATCCAGAATTACAGAACAGGATTCGCGAGCTCGAACTGAATCTGGCTCAAGCCCGGCAAGCAGCGACGCCTGTTGCTCCTACTCCTTCTATTGCTCCTGCGCAAAAGGAACCGCTCATCGTAAAAGTGGAGGACCCTGAAAAAGACAGGCAACTCAACCTCTATCGCGAGCGCCTGCAACAACTCGAGGCCCTCACTCAAGCCCAACAACGGCAACTGGCTGAGTTACAGCACGCTAAAGACAAGAGGCTCGAGCAGATGACCACCCGCCTTGCCAGCCTTGAAGTGGATGCTGCTGTGCAAAAGAAAGTCATCGAAGACTATCGGAACGCCTTCCGCACCATTGAATCGAACGGAATGAAGCAAGTTGAGCTAGCCAGTGTTGATCGCGCGGCTCAGAATTCCTCGGCTCGCGCTCTTTATTCAAAGCAGGGAGGGCTTCTCGTCTTGGCACACGATCTACCCAAGCTGCCCGACCAGAAGTGCTACCAGCTTTGGATCTTGCGCAAAGGCACACCTTCGATCGTTAGTGGTGGGCTGATCAAACTGGACGCTCAGGGGCGTGGCTTTTTGCAATCTCCGCCCACCCCGGCTCTCAATGACGCAACTGGTTTTGCCATTACCGACGAACCGCCCGGTGGCAGTGTGGTTGCCCGTGGACACAAATTGCTCTTTGGCGCCATCTAAGCTCTAGAAATGGAATGTGCCTCTGGGAGCGATTGTAAAGAAGCTGGCACCGTTCCCAAGCTTGTTCCAGCGCATATCCAGCCCCCAGGACAATCTTGGCCTCACGCGCCACTCAATGCCGCCACCAGTCTGAAAGCCCGGCGAAATCCCTCCTTGCCCCGAAGGCAACCCCAGGGCTGTCAACTCTCTTGCCGCTGCGATCTGTCCACCAATCAGCGCGCCGCCAAAGGGCGCGCCGTTTCCGAAGAGTGCATTGAGCGCAGGCGCATTGCGTAATCCGGTAAGTGTGGTTTGATTGCTGATCGTTACGAAAAGGCCAAAGCCCGCCACGACATAAGGCCGCAAACGCCAGCGGCTCAGACTGGCATTTTGATACTTCAAGCCAAAGGGGATCACCTGCAGAACATCCACTTTTGACCGGCTGGATACCTGCACCGGGAATGGCGCGGCACCAGTGCCCTGCAGTGCGTCGGTGAGCAGCCCGGGGCCCAATACAGCGAGATTGGCTACCTGCGCCACATTCGAGGTAATCGTAAGTTGACTATCGCTTCTGGTGAGTCCTGCGGAAAAATCATAGAGTAACTGCCCCCCAGGTGCCTTCATCAAGGGCAAAGATACACCTCCGCTCAAGTAAGTGCCACGGCCACTCGAGTAAGGCCCAGTATGAATGCCGGCTGAGAAGCTGCTGGACGCGCCGATCAGTCCGAGGTTGGGTAGCAATTCCTGGGGCATGCCACGCTCACCGGTCATCGTTTGGCGCTCTGAGCGGCTCACCTCCGGGGCTGCCGCTGGTGCCACAATACTTGCTGCGCTCTCCACAACTGGCGGTGATCCAGCACGTGCCATCAATTGCTGGATTAGCGCTTCGGCCTTGGCCAGACGCTCTTCCAAATCCCGAATCCGTTGCATTGTCTCATCCTGACTGTTCGCCGCTGTGGCGTAGTGGACACAGCTGAATAGAAGCAGGCTTGTCGCGAAAAATGAATGCATGGTTACAGGGTATCAAGTGATTTTTTTCCTGTAACGGAGATCTGTTTGTATCGCTCATCCCGTTAGCCCGCATGAAGGTCAATTAGTGGAAAGGACAACTTATGCTTAGAACTTCATTTCTCAGAGCTGCATGCGCATCCGTCGCTGCACTTATGATTCCAAATGCTATTGCCGCACCAACGCTCGAACTACGCGCTGGCCAGACAACGGTCGAACTCTCAACAGAATTCCTCGGCGCCGTTACCAGTCTCGGGGTTTCGGTAACCCCGGTATCTGGAGGGGCTATCCGCAGCCGCAACGGCAAAACCACTGCCGTTTTCCCGGTCACCAACGGCAGTGTTGACACAGGATTGCTGCGCCTTGAGGTGATCCATTCCGGCGGGCTCAGCCTGCGCGCTGGAGACACCGTCGTGACGCTTTCCCAGTTCAACATTGAGAACGTCACCGGTGGTGCACTTCGTCTGAAGGGCATCGTAACCGCAAACGATGTGATTGTCGGCGAGGTACCGCTCTTTGACCTCACGCTTACGGAGAGCCCGAGTGCGCGGCCATCCAACCTGCTTCGCTCAGATATCAATCTTGGCGGTTCGCTGCGACTGGCTGGTG